>CAJWWA010000315.1 GCA_913048495.1 uncultured Halieaceae bacterium | reverse complement strand
ATTCATGATCATGCGGACGGAGCAGGCCTGGGACCCGTCGCCCTCCGTGACCAGGCCGGCATTGGTGGTCAGCTCGTCGATGATGATGTCATCCATTTTCCGACCGAGCGCCAGGGCGGCGGTATCGGCGATGGTCTGGATGTCATCGAGCTCCATGCTCTCCAGGTCTTCCCAGTCGACCGGATCGCCCGCGAAGTGGGCTTCCAGGTCCATTTCGACCTTGGAGCGGCCAGAATTCATGTAGGGGATTTTCGCATTGCGGGCCGGGCGCTGCGTTGCCGTGCCGGTGCCGCCCACGAAAATCGTGACCTTGTTTTTCCCTTTCGGGTCCTTGTTCCGGCAGGTCTTGAGCAGCTTGCCGCCGTGGCGCTGGAACTTGGTTTCAATGCGCTTCTCGTACTCGGTGACGAAAAGCTCCGGTGCCTCTTTCATGTCAAATCCTCACGATCTAAAGACAGATCGTCCGCCGTGATCGCGAGGGCCGGGCAGGGCATTGACGGGCCTTGAAAAGGGAGCCGCCGCCGCGCCGGGTCGCGGAGGAATTCCTGGTGCGTGATCGGCGTGGCCCGCAGCCACGTCCCCTCGGCGTCCCGGTAGGTGGGGATACCCGAGCCGGCGCTGATGCCGGCGCCGGTGAGCACCAGCAGGCGCGGGCTCGCCGCGCGAAACGCGAGCAGCTGGTCGAGGTCTGACTGTAGCGGGGCGGCCATCCGGCTACTATACGGGGAAGGGGGTGCGCCTGCGCGCCCTGTCCAGGTTTTGCTCCCCCGCGGGCGGCGGAGCAGGAAGACACGGCCAAAGAGCAGAAGGAGCGGCTCGACCATGCATGTGCTAGTGACCGGCGGAACGGGTTTCATCGGTTCGGCCCTGGTGCCCCGGCTGCGCGGGGATGGGCACGAGATCACGGTGCTTTCCCGCGGAGCGCACACCGACGGCGGTGGGGTTCGCTACGTGCAGAGCCTAGACGCGATCGCGGACGACGCCGGCGTCGATGCGGTGATCAACCTGGCCGGCGCCTCCCTGAACGGCAAGCGCTGGAGCGAGGCCTACAAGCGGGAAATGGTCGCGAGCCGCCTGGACACAACGGCCGCAGTGGTCGGTTTGTGCCGGCGCCTGTCCCGGCCGCCATCGGTTCTCGTGAGCGCCAGTGCCATCGGCTACTACGGCGACCGCGGTGACGAGACCCTCGACGAGGCCAGCAGCATGGGCGAGGGCTTTTCCGCCGAGCTGTGCCGGGACTGGGAGGCCGCGGCCCGCGAGGCCGAGGCGCTGGGCACCCGGGTCTGCCTCGCCCGCCTCGGGGTCGTGTTCGACCGCGAGGGCGGCGCCTTCGTCGAGCTGTCGCGCCCGTTCCGCTTCGGCATCGCGAACTGGCTGGGCAGCGGCCGTCAGTACCTGAGCTGGGTGCACCGGGCCGACGTGATCGCGGCCTTTGCCTTCCTCCTCGAACACGAGACGCTGGCCGGACCGGTGAACATCACCGCGCCCGGTCCGGTGACCCACCGCGGCCTCTGCGCCGCGCTGCGGCGCAAGCTCACCACGCTGCCGGGCATGCCCGTCCCGGGCTTCGTTATGCGCGTCATGCTCGGTGAGGTGGCCGACGAGCTGCTGCTCGCCGGCCAGAAAGTGCTGCCGAAGCGCCTCGAAGCGGCGGGCTTCAGCTTCCACTACCCGGATATCGATAGCGCCGTGGGGCAGCTCGTCGGCAAACCCTAGCGGTTCCCGCCCGGTAGACCGCTAGGAGCTGACGGCGCCGTAATCCTCGTACGCGGTTCGCACCGTCTCGCTGCGGCTCAGCTTGTTCAGTGCCGAGCGCTCCAACTGGCGCACCCACTCCCGCGAGACGGCCATCTTGTCGGCGATCTCCGCCCGGGACAGCGGCGGCCCCTCGTGCAGGCCCCAGCGGGCGATCACGACCTGCCGCTCGGCCGGCTCCAGGCTGGTCAGCTCCGAGAGCAGCCGCTCGTGCAGCGAATCGGTTTCGGCCCGCGCCTCCGTGTGCTGGAAGGGCCCGCCGGAAAGCGTGTCCAGCAGCGTGCTGTCGTCGTCTTCGTACTGCGGCGTATCCAGGGACACCCCGAGATTACGCAGCTGCAGAAGCTGCCGGGTCTTCTCGACGCTGAGGCCGGCGGCTTCCGCGAGCTCCTCGTCGCCGGGCTCGTTCCCGGTCTTGTTCACCAGGTTCAACTTGATCCGGTAGAGCTTGCCGACCTGCTCCTGCACGTGGGTCGGATAGCGCACGAGGCCGCCGGTGTCGCCGACGAAGCGGCGCACCGACTGGGTAATCCAGTTGAAGCAGTAGGTGCTGAAACGGAAGCCCTTGTCGTATTCGAACTTCTCGGCGGCGCGGATCAGGCCCAGGGTGCCCTCCTGGATGAGGTCCAGGAAGTTGACGCCCTTGCCCCGGTGGCGCCCCGCGATCGAATAGACCAGGCGCAGGTTGTGCATTGTCAGCGTGTCGCGCGCGTCCGTGTACTCCTCGATCAGGGACTCGAGGGTCATGCGCGCGGTCTCATCGAGCGCCGGGCGGGCGCGCCGGCTGATGCGCTGCCAGCTTTGCTGCCAGTCCTGCAGGGCGTTGGCAACGCTGCACGGCACCTCCTGCCCGTTGAGGCGCAGGATGACCCCGGCCAGGCCCACGGTGAGGCTTGCTGGCAGCTTCAGGTCGCTGATGAGCTTCGCGAGGTGCCGCTCGGAACGGCCCTTGCGCAGCCCCGCGGCGAGCGCCTGCATCGCCTCCTGTGCCTTGCCACCGGGCAGGTACTCGGCCACCTCCCGGCGCAGGATGAAGTGGTGCTCGCGATTGTCGAAGCGGGCGATGTCCAGCGGCGCGAGGGCACAGTTCCCCGCCCACTCGAGCAGGTAGTGGCGAGCGGCCGCATCGCGGGCAAACAGCGCCTGCAGCCCGTGCACGGCCGCCCACTTGCGCGTGTCCACCTCGCGCTCCTGCTCCGCGGTGAGGAGCGGATAGCGCCGCGCCTCGGCGAAAAGCCGCTCGAGATCTTTCTCTTCGGTGTCTGCCAAGACTGAATCCACGGGATACCTCTCTTCTGGCTCGTCTTGTTCAGGAATACGGTCGAATGTAGCGGTTTGGACAGGAAATTCGCCGGTTTGTCCCGGTATAAGCGCGACAAAATCTCTACAGTGGGCGGTTTTGCCCGATCTGGACCAGGTTTTGTCGCGTAACCTGTCGTGAAACACCCAGCGAGGACCTGATCATGGCACAGGCAACTGACAGCTCGACGCCGGCGGCAGAGGCCGGCCCAACCGCGGGCGCCGACGCTGGCGCCCACCTGGAAACCCGGCCGCTCTATGGTATTGGTACGGTTGCGCGGCTCACAGGATTAAAACCGGACACCCTGCGCGTGTGGGAGCGCCGTTACGGCCTCGGCGCCAGCCACAAATCGGCTACCGGGCGCCGCCAGTACACGCAGGCGGACCTCGAGCACCTGCAGCTGGTAGCGGCCCTCGTACGCGATGGCGCCCGGATCGGCGAAATTGCCGCCTCGGAGCGCAAGACCCTGGAAATGCTCCTGCGCCAGCGCGGCCGCAACAGCCGCGAACTGCTCGCCGATCGCAAGCCCCGCGTGGCCTTCGTCGGCAAGCAGCTGTGCGAGTGGCTCGACGGGCACCAGGGCTGCATCACCGGGGTCGATGCCCGCCTGGCCCGCCTCGGCCTCGCGGAGCTCGGTGACGCCCTGCTGTCGGAGCTCGGCAGTCTCGACACGCTGGTCGTGGAGTGTCCGAACCTCGCCAATGCCAGCGTGGCGCGGCTGCAGGCGGT
>CAJWWA010000314.1 GCA_913048495.1 uncultured Halieaceae bacterium | reverse complement strand
GGGATGGCGCAGGCGCCCCCGGACAGCATGGGGATGAAGCTCTTGCCCGTCAGGCCGAAGACGCGCAGCGGCTTGTGGCAGATGAGCGCCGCCCGCGCCATGTAGCCCGAGTCCTCGAGCATGCCGATGATGAAGGTGAGGACGAAGATCTGCGGCACGAAGACCAGGAAAGCGCCGATGCCGGAGAACACGGCGTCGGCGGTGAAGTCCTTGCCCACCTGCCACGGGACGAGGGGTACAACCAGCCCCGCCAGCCAGCCGAGGCCCGCCTCCACGGCGTCCATGGCGGGGGCGGCCCAGGTGAAGATCGACTGGAACAGGAGATACATGATCGCAAAGAAGGCGAAGCCACCGAACACCGTGTGCAGGAAAAAGGCGTCGAGACGGGTCTGGGTGCGCACCAGCAGGTCACCGCGGGGGCCGTACTTGCGCGCGAGCTGGTGCGCGTTGCCGCGCAGGATCACGTCGGGGGTATGCGCCACGCCGTCGTCGTGGGGCCAGGGGTCGCCCTCGACCGCGCTTTCGCCGCGCAGCCGGCAGAGCAGTTCCGGCACGCCCTTGCCCGTGCGCGCGGAGATCGGCAGCACCGGCGCCGACAGCTCGCGGGACAGCCCCGCGAGGTCCACCTCGAGACCGTGACCGGCGAGGATATCCATCATGTTGGCGAGCACGAGCACGGGTTTGCCGCGGCGCTCGCACTCGCGGATGACCTGCAGCGTGAAGTAGAGGCTCTTCTCCAGCCGCGTGACGTCGATGAGACAGAGCACGTGGGAGACGTCCGGGTCCTCGAGCCCGCGCTGGAACTGCTCGACCGCCACCTGCTCCTCGCCGGAGATCGGCTGCAGCGAATAGGTGCCCGGGTAGTCGACCAGCGTCGTGTCTTCGAGGTCGGAGAAATGCCCGCTGGCCACCTCGACGGTGATGCCGGGAAAGTTCGCGACCTTCTGCGAGAGGCCCGTCAGGCGGTTGAAGAGCAGGCTCTTGCCACAGTTGGGGCTGCCGATCAGGATGACCTTACGTGTCATGGGACTCCAGCTTGATGTGGCTGGCCACCTCGTCGTCGAGGGAAAACACGGTATTGCTCACGCGAAAGACCTTGGGTGACCCGAACGCCGGCGCCTGCAGGCAGGTGACGGTCTCGCCCGGGTGAAAGCCCATTTCCATGAGGCGCACGCGGTAGTGCTCCGCGAGGCGGTCGTCGTAGCCCGCGATCATTCCGCCCTCACCCTTGCGCAGGGACCACAGGGTCCGGGGCGCGCTGCTGCCCGCGGGGGTCGTCATCCCGGCTTCCTTCCCTGCCGCCATACTGGCTTCCATCCTGGCTTCCATTCGGGCCTTCGCAGTGGCTGTCCCGGTGCCGTCCACCGCGGAGGCATCAGGTCGTCGCGCGCTCTCGCTGCTGCGCCAGCCAAAGATGCGAATAATAACCGTTTAGCGCCAGCAAGTCATCGTGCGTGCCGCGCTCGACCACGCGCCCCGCGCTCAGTACCACCAGCTCGTCCGCGTCGACCACCGTGGACAGCCGGTGTGCGATGACCAGCGTCGTGTGGGCACGCGCGAGGTCCTTGAGCGCATCCAGCACCGCCGCCTCGGACCGGCTGTCCAGGGAGGAGGTCGCCTCGTCGAAAACGAGGATGGGCGCGTCCTTGAGCAGCGCGTGGGCGATCGCCACCCGCTGTTTTTCGCCGCCAGAGAGCTTGAGCCCGCGCTCGCCCACCGTGGTATCCAGGCCCTCCGGCAGCTCGGCAACGAAATCCGCGAGGTGCGCGCGCGCCAGCGCCGCCTGCACCTCGTCGTCACTCGCCCCGGGACGGCCGTAGCGGATGTTCTCGCGCAGGCTGTCGTTGAACAGCACGGTGTCCTGGGGAACGATGCCGATCGCCTCGCGCAGGCTCTCCTGGGTGACCGAGCGCAGGTCCTGGCCGTCGATGCGCACCGCACCGGCCGCGGGATCGTAAAAGCGGAACAGCAGTTTCACAAGCGTGGACTTCCCGGCGCCGCTGGCGCCAACGAGGGCCACCTTCTTCCCGGGCGGCACGCGGAAGCTCACGGCATCGAGCACCGGCCGGCCGTTCGGGTAGTGAAAGGATACCGCGTCGAACACCACCTCGCCGCCGCCCACCGCCAGGGAGCGCGCGGCCGGCGCGTCGCGGATCGCCGGCTCGCGATCCAGCAGCGCGAACAGGTTCTCGATGTTGGCGAGAGAGCTCTTGATCTCACGGTACACGAAGCCGAGGAAGCCCAGCGGCATGAACAGCTGCAGCATGAACTGGTTGATGAGCACGAAGTCCCCGATGCTGAGCACGCCGCTGCTCACCTGCCAGGCGGCGAGGCCGATCACGGCGGTCTGCGACAGCGCGATGATCAGTGCCTGCCCCGCGTTGAGGGCGAAGAGCGAGAGCCGGTTCGAACGCCGCGCCTGCTCCCACTCGGCCAGGGAGCGGTCGTAGCGGTCCGCCTCGTAGCCCTCGTTGGTGAAATATTTCACCGTCTCGTAATTGAGCAGGCTGTCCACGGCGCGCGTGTTGCTGCTCGAGTCGGCCTCGTTGACCGCGCGCACGAAGCGCGTTCGCCACTCCGTGGCCCGGAAAGAGAAGAGCGCGTAGGCGACCACCGAGGTGACGACCACCCCCGCGTAGGTGCCGCCGTAGTTGAACAGGAGAATGCCGGCGACCATGACGATCTCGAACAGGGTCGGGGCGATGTTGAAGACGAAGAAGCGCAGCAGGAAGCTGATGCCCGTCGTGCCGCGCTCGATATCCCGCGCGAGGCCGCCGGTGCGCCGGTTCAGGTGGTAATCGAGCTCCAGGCTGTGCACGTGCCGGAAGGCGGTGAGCCCGATACGGCGCATGGCGCGCTCGGTAACCCGGCCGAAAAGCGTATCGCGCAGTTCACCGAAGAAGACGTTGGCGAAACGCGCCGCCCCGTAGGCGAGCACCAGGCCGACGAGGAGGCGGCCCGCGAGGGCCGGGGCTTCGGCGCCGTCCAGGCCGTCGACGAGGTGCTTGAGCAGGAAGGGAATGGCCAGCAGCGCCCCCTTCGCCGCCAGCAGGCAGGCGAGGGCCAGCCCGATGCGCGGCCAGTTGCCGGCAAGGAGTGGGACCAGCCGCCCCAGCACGCGGAAATCCAGGCGTCCCGAGGGCGGGTCTGTCAGGGGGGTGCCTCGCATGGCTCCGCGCCCGGTGCTTGACTCCGGGGCTCGCTGTCAGGGATGTATGCGCCTCGCGGCGCGGCGCCCGGGGCCGTGCGGGCCGCGGGCAGGAGATGATTCAGTCGACGATGAGCCCGGCGGCATCGGCCGCGGTCAGGCCCAGGGTCTGCACGACCATGTTGAAGAACTCCGCCTCGCTGCTGGAGACACGCTCGTCCGCGTGCATGACCTCCACCAGGCCACTGACGATGGCGCGCCGCTGATCCTTCGACAGGCGCGGGCTGCCTTCTGCCAGGCACTTGTGCAGGGGCACCATCTCGTACACTTTCGACAGCGCGGCCGTGCGCACGTCGGCGCTGGAGATGTCCTCACCGAGGCGCTCCTTGATCACGCGCTGCACCGTGCTGACCTCCGCCGGGTGGGAGTAGGCGTCGGCATCCGTGGCCCGGGCCAGCACCAGCACGAACAGCTCGCGGAAAATGTCCTCGTCGGAGGTCTCCGCCCGCTCACCGAAGAGCTGCCTCACCTTGCTGAAATCCACCAGTGACATGTTGTCCTCCCGAACGGCGCGTTGCGAAAGCGAAGAGCATAGCCTGTTACCTGCGCGTTGAACACCACCGCGAGCCGGCGTGTTAGCCCAAAGCAGTAATGTCCCCTTTGCCCAATTTTAAAATGTCCCCTTTT
>CAJWWA010000313.1 GCA_913048495.1 uncultured Halieaceae bacterium | reverse complement strand
TGCATGTGTTAGGCCTGCCGCCAGCGTTCAATCTGAGCCATGATCAAACTCTTCAGTTCAATCTTTAACCTCCACCGAAGTAGGAGGGTGAGCTTTCGCAGCTACCCGCGCCAACTCACAAATCTCGGCTCAGACACATCAGAATCAATGATTCAACAATGAATCGATGAGTCACTTGTGTCTGATAACTTTGCTCCCCGGGACAAGCCCAAGGGAGTGAGCCACCAATCCAACAAGTGCCCACACATCTGTCTTCATCTGTCTGTTAAGCAACGCGTTCAGCGCCGGGCTGAACGTCTCGTCATGGGCAGTGCCCCTGACCGAGGACGCGCATTATACGCAGGGCTCAATGCCCCGCAAGGGCTTTGACGAAAATTTTTCAGAAAAATGTCAGCGCGGTGACGGGGGGCCTTCAGACACCTCCGCCGGAGCGCCGCCGGCGCACGAGCATGACCGGCCCGGACGCCGCGTAGGCCAAGAATACCAGCAGGAAAACCCGCGGCGGATCCACCGTCACGAGGCTGAAGCCGAGCACGACGAGGAGGATGACGACGAACGGCACACGCCCGTGGAGATCGACCATCTTGAAGCTGTAGTAGGGGAAGTTCGCCACCATGAGCACGCCGATGACGGCCGTGAGCAGGGCAACGAGGACGGCGACCTCGACCGGCAGGGCATCGCCGACCCAGCCGAGGTCGTGGCAAACCCAGACCGTGCTGGCCATGATGCAGGCCGCCGCCGGGCTGGCGAGGCCCGTGAAGTAGTTCTTGTCGGCACTGTCGACCTGTGTGTTGAAGCGCGCGAGGCGCAGCGCCGCACAGGCCACGTAGATGAAAGCGGCACTCCAGCCCAGCTTGCCGAGGTCACCCAGGGCCCAGCTGAACACCACCAGCGCCGGCGCAACCCCGAAGGAGACCATGTCCGCAAGGCTGTCGTACTCGCCGCCGAATTTGCTGGCCGTGTTGGTCAGGCGGGCGATGCGGCCATCCAGTCCGTCGAAGACCAGGGCGAAGAAGATGGCGATCGGTGCGCTCTCGAAATCGCCGCGCAGCGCGGCGACCACGGCGTAGAAGCCGCAGAACAGCGCGCCGGTAGTGAACAGGTTGGGCAGCAGGTACACGCCGCGACGCTTCACCGTGCGGCCGTTCTCGGAAACCTCCTCCTCGTGGTCGTCCACGAGCAGGTCGAGGCCGACGGTCAAGGGGGCCGCCTGTGCCGCGGCCTCATCCTCCGGCAGTTGCGTGGGTTCGGAACCTTCCCGCTCCGGGTTGCAGTCGTTCATCGCTGGCCCTCCAGCGCGTGGGCCGCTGATGATATCAAATCGGGCCCGGGTAAGTACGCGCTGCGACATCGCGCAGGGCCCTTACCGGCGGATTCTCGAGCCGCGAGGCGAGCGTTACCAGCCCGATGAGCAGTTCCGGCAGCGGCTCCTTGAGCGGCAGGGCCTCGACGCCGCCCGCCAGCCCGCCGCTCTGCATGACGATCTCCGGCGCGAAGCCGACCCCCAGGCCCAGGGCGACCATGGCAACGATGGCCTCGTGGCCCGCCACCTGGGCATAGAGGCGCGGGCGACGGATTCCCTGGGCGGCGAACCAGCGCTCGATAAGCACCTTGGTCACCCCGCGCTCCGGTACGATGAAGGGTACCCGGTCCCAGTCCACGGCGCCGCTGCGCGCCGCCGCGACGGCCAGCTGCCGGCGCACGGCGCAGTCGGCGGTCGGGATGCACAGGCACAGGGGGCTGCGCGCGAGGGCGAGAAAGTCCAGGCGCGGCGGCAGGTGCTCCGGGCGCAGCGTGACAGCGACATCGTCCCGACCCTCCCCGATCCGGGCCAGGCCGTCCGCCTGGTCCCCGGTGTGCAGCATCAGGTCGACGCCGGGGTAGGCATCGCGGAAGCGCTCCAGGACCGGTGAAAGAATGCTCCAGGACGCGGTCACCGAGCAGAACAGGCTCACCTCCCCGGTCAGCTCATTCTCGCTGGACAGCTCCCGGCGCAGCGCCTGCCAGTCCGCCAGCGAGCGCTGCGCGTGGTCGCGCAGGGCGCGCCCGGCGGCCGTGAGGCGCATGCTGCGCCGGTCCCGCTCCAGCAGCGGCCGGCCCAGGTCCTCCTCCAGGCGCTGAATCGTCCGGCTCACCGCCGACACGGACAGGTGCAACGCCTCGGCGCTGCGGGTGAAGTTGAGCGTCGAGCAGACCGACAGGAAAACGCGCTGGCTCCGGGTGTCCATATATTGTGTTATACGCAATACAGCTTCGCAAAGATAGCGTTTTACGCAACCCTAGCACGGGCGTATCCTGCCCGCGTCATTACAGGAGGAACCCCCATGGCACAGAACTACTTCAACAGCCTGCCGCTGCGCGAGCAGCTGCAGCAACTCGGCAAGTGCCGCTTCATGGCCCGCGAGGAATTCGCCGACGGCGTCGAACCACTGCGCGGCAAGAAGCTGGTCATCGTCGGCTGCGGCGCCCAGGGCCTGAACCAGGGCCTCAACCTGCGCGACAGCGGCCTCGATGTCTCCTACGCGCTGCGCCAGGGCGCCATCGAGGAGCAGCGCCAGTCCTGGAAGAACGCCACCGGCAACGGCTTCGCGGTCGGTACCTACGAGGAGCTGATCCCGCAGGCCGACCTGGTGCTGAACCTCACCCCCGACAAGCAGCACAGCGCCGTCGTGTCCGAGGTGATGCCGCTGATGAAGGAAGGCGCCTGCCTGTCCTACTCCCACGGCTTCAACATCGTCGAGGAAGGCATGCAGATCCGCGACGACCTCACGGTGATCATGGTCGCGCCCAAGTGCCCCGGCACCGAGGTGCGGGAGGAGTACAAGCGCGGCTTCGGCGTGCCGACCCTGATCGCCGTGCACAAGGAGAACGACCCGAAGGGCGAGGGCCTGACCCTGGCCAAGGCCTACGCGGCCGGTACCGGCGGCCACCGCGCCGGCGTGCTCGAGTCCTCCTTCATCGCCGAGGTGAAGTCCGACCTCATGGGCGAGCAGACCATCCTCTGCGGCATGCTACAGACCGGCTCCATCCTCTGCTTCGACCGCATGGTCGAGAAGGGCGTGGACCCGGGCTACGCGGCCAAGCTGGTGCAGTACGGCTGGGAGACGATCACCGAGGGCCTGAAGCACGGCGGCATTACCAACATGATGGACCGCCTGTCCAACCCGGCGAAGCTCCGCGCCTTCCACCTGGCCGAAGAGCTGAAGGACGTCATGCGCCCGCTCTACGAGAAGCACCAGGACGACATCATGAGCGGCGTCTTCTCCTCCACCATGATGGAAGACTGGGCCAACGACGACGCCAACCTGCTGGCCTGGCGCGCCGCCACCCAGGACACCGCCTTCGAGAAGACGGAGAACACAGCGACGGAGATCAGCGAGCAGGAGTACTACGACAACGGCATTCTCATGGTCGCCATGGTCAAGGCCGGTGTGGAACTCGCCTTCGAAGTGATGACCTCGGCCGGCATCATCGACGAGTCGGCCTACTACGAGTCGTTGCACGAGACGCCGCTGATCGCCAACCTGATCGCGCGCAAGAAGCTCTACGAGATGAACGTGGTGATCTCCGACACCGCCGAGTACGGCTGCTACCTCTTCGACCACGCCTGCCGCCCGCTGCTCGCGGACTTCATGGCGAACATCGAAACAGATGTGATCGGCACCGGCATGGCCGGCGATAACGGCGTCGACAACCGCGAACTCATCGCGGTCAACGAGGCCATCCGCTCGCACCCGGTAGAGATCGTCGGCAGGACGCTGCGCGGTTACATGACCGCGATGAAGAGCATCCGCTGAGGCGGGTATCGCACTGTTAAGTGCTGCGGCAGGACCGGGTAAGGGGGTGGCGCCCTGCCAACCCCGCCC
>CAJWWA010000312.1 GCA_913048495.1 uncultured Halieaceae bacterium | reverse complement strand
CATGAGAACATTGTGCACATGCGCATGTCTTGAGGACGGGCTGCCTTGTGGAGCGGACTTCTGCTGGATGCGCGTCTTTTTGGCGCTGTCTTGCTGACGGTAATACAGGAGCAGTTTGTCCAGATTCTCCATGGCGTTCATCCGGGCGCCGATGTCCATAAACGGATAATTCTGGAACTTCTGAATCAGCAGCGCCAGTGAGCGCCGGCCCTGCTGCCAGAGCCAGTGCGACACGCGATGCGCCTCGAGGGCGTGGAAACCCTTGTAGTACAGGAAGGGAATGTACAGTTCGCAGCAGGCGGAGTCCCGGTCCACCACCGCACACAGGTCCGCGCGCACGGCATCGAGGATCGCGGGGTCGCCGCGGAAGGCCTCGAGCATCACGTCCCGGAGCAACAGGGACGACAGCGCCGGGCTGTCGAGCTGGTTGGCGAGATGAAAGCTGAGCGCGCTCTCGATGGAGCGGTGGTTCAGGATCGTCGCGTGCAGGTAGCTCGCCAGCATGGGCTCTTCGGCCGCGTGCGAGGCGGTTTCGTCGAGGATCTGCTGCCACACCGGGTCGAGCCGGTGGCGTTCCTCAGCTGTCTTGGCCATGGCGATTCCTCCGGGTCGGCGTGAGAGGGTAGCGCATTCGCCGGGCGAGTCACAGCTGCGCCCGGCAGCGCCAGAGGCCGTGGCCGCTGGCGCGGTACTTCGCCTCGAAACGTGTCAGCGGTTCGCCACCGGGCACCGCGCTCACCGCCGAGCGCACCCCGGCGAGGTGCAGGGCGATGCCGAACTCCTCGACATACAGGCGCCAGTTGCTGCGCAGCTCGAGCGCACCGCCGAGCTCAAGCAGCAGCGGAAACGCCGGGTGACCGTGCACCCTCCGCTTCAGCTGCGCGGCCTTCGGCCAGGGGTTGGGGTAGAGCAGGTAGTGCGCGGCCAGCCGCACGCCCTCCCCCGCCAGCACCTGCCAGACCGCCTCGCAGTCCGCGCGCAGGAGCAGGTAGCCCTCGCCCGCCTCGCCGTGCTTCGCCAGCCGCGCCGCGGACTTGTCGATGCCCACCACGAGGCAGTCCGGGTGCCGGGCGGCGAGCGCCCGGGTGCTGACCCCGGTTCCGCAGAAGCTGTCGAGCACCAGCGGCCGCGGATCAAGGGCGCGCCGCGCCGCGAGCGCGTCCAGCGCCGGCCGGTTGTGCGCCGCCACCGGCTTGCGCCAGGGCTCGCGCAGGGGCCGCGCCACCAGCGCCCCGAGCCCCCGGTGCGGCCCCGCCTGGTTGCTTTCCACCTGCCTCGAGTTACCCGTCATGTCCCCTATGCTGCCCTCAGCTCGCCGCGCCTGCCCCGCCCCCGTCATTGCCGCTGCTCCGCGGCCCTGCGATCATAATCGCTGGCACTCAAGCCCCCAAGCCAAGGCCCCCAAGCGATGCACGAGGACCTGCGCCCCTACTGGCTGAAAAAGCTCTACCTGCGCCTGCGCGACGCGTACGTGGGGTATTTCCTGCGTCCGCGCTGCGCGGCGCTGGGCCCGCACGCCAACCTCATGAAACCCTGGTACGTGCACATCTCGGGCAACAATATCCGCATCGGCCGCAGCTTTACCGCCATCGGTGAACCCGGTGCCCGCGTCGAGATCGGCGTCTGGGGCCGCGAGCATGGCCTCGGCCGTATCGACATCGGCGACTGCGTTCTCATGAGCCCCGGCAGCCGCCTGTCGGCCTCGGACGAGATCACCATCGGCGACGGCACGATGCTCGCCAACGGCGCCTACGTCACCGACTCGGACTGGCACACGCTCTATGACCGCACCGCCCGCGCCGAAACCCCGACCCCGGTGCACATCGGCCGCAACTGCTGGCTCGGCGATCACGCCACGGTCCTCAAGGGCGTCACGGTCGGCGACAACAGCGTGGTCGCCGCCCGCGCGGTGGTCACGAAAGACGTTCCCCCCAACGTCGTCGTCGCCGGCAACCCCGCCCGCGTCGTCCGCGAGCTCGACCCGGACCGCCAGATGACCACCCGCCTCGACTATTTCGCCGACCCGGAGGGCATGGACCGCTTCTTCGACGCGGTGGACCGGGAGGTGCTTTCCGGGAACTCGTTCTGGCGGTGGCTGTTGTCGGTGGTCTATCCGCGGTCTGTGGTTAAGCGCTAGCTGGCGCTGCGGGTACTTCGTAGCCGGCGCCGGGGGGCTTTTTAGCTCGGCGTCGGGGCCTGGGATTTACTGTCCCGGGACCGCAAAAGCGCCATCCCGGTCGGCGCTGCGAGGGATGATTACGGTCGAGCGTCCGTGGGGAGCTTCGTAGGCCGGCGTCGGAGCCTGGAATCTACTGTCCCGGGACCGCAAAAGCGCCATCCATGGCAGCTCGACGAAGGCCATCCATGGCCTTCGACGCCCCGGGACAGTAGATTCCAGCCCCCGCCGCCTGACGCGGTAGCCACCGTCAGAGCAGCGGTTAAGTCGGCGCTCAATGTGTGGCTCCATGGCAGGTGATGGAGGGTGGGATACACCATGCCGGGATGTCGGGGGCCATGGATGGCCCCCGCCAAGCTGCCATGGATGGCGCTTTTGCGGTCCCGGCATGGTGTATCCCACCCTTCAGCACCGGGCTACAACGCTCCCCCGGCCCTGACGCGCGAGAGTTCAGGAAGGTTGGAAATCACAGCAACCGCAACGGCTCCTCGTCCATCGCAGCCAGCTGCTCGCGGAGCTCCAGTATGTGATCTGCCCAGTAGCGGTCCGTGTTGAACCAGGGGAAGCTGTGGGGGAAGGCGGGGTCGTCCCAGCGGCGGGCTAGCCAGGCGGCGTAGCGGATCAGGCGGAGCGTGCGCAGCGTCTCGATCCAGCGCAGCTGCCGGGGGTCGAAATCCATGAACTCCTCGTAGCCGGCGATCAGCTCCGAGAGCAGCGCCTCGCGCTGCAGGCGCTCTCCGGAGAGGAACATCCACAGGTCCTGGATCGCCGGGCCCGTCACGCAGTCGTCCAGGTCGACGAAATGGGCGTTGTCGTCGCGCCAGAGAATGTTGCCGCCGTGGCAGTCACCGTGCAGGCGCTGGCAGTCGGCGGGGGTGATCTCGGCCCAGAGCGGGGCGACCCGGTCCGCGAGGTCGGCGGTGAGGCTCTCGTAGGCGGGGCGCAGGTCGCGGGGGATGAAGCGCTCGAGGAGGAAAGCGCGGCTGTCGTCGAGCATCTCCTTCGGGTTCATGGCCGGGCGGTGCCGGAAGGGCCGGGCGGCGCCGACGCGGTGGATGCGGCCGAGGGTGCGGCCGAGGACGAGGAGAGCGTCCGGGTCGTCGAGCTCCGGGGGGTAGCCGCCGCGGCGCGGGAACAGGGCGACGCGGAAGCCCGCGTGCTCGAACAGCGTGCGCCCGTCGGCGCCGGTGAGAGGGGCGACGACCGGGATTTCCGCGTCCGCGAGTTCGGCGGCGAAGGCGTGCTCCTCGAGGATCTGTTCGTCCGTCCAGCGGCCGGGGCGGTAGAACTTCGCGATCAGCGGCTCGCCGTCCTCGATACCGACCTGGTAGACGCGGTTCTCGTAGCTGTTGAGGGCGAGGAGCCGGGCGTCGCTCAGGTAGCCGGCGGCCTCCACGGCGTCGATGACCGTGTCCGGGCCGAGCTGGTCGTAGGGGTGGTTGCTCACAGGCTGTCTCCGGCGAGGGCGGTGCTCTTGATCTGGGCGTAGAGGGCGTCGCCGGGAGCCAGGGCCAGCGCGTCGGCGGACTTGCGGGTGATGCGGGCGAGCAGCCGCTGGCCGTCGATGGCGAGCTGCAGCAGGCAGTGGCTCTCGCCGGCGGGGCGCATTGCTTCCAGGGTCACGGGCAGCAGGTTGAGGATGCTCGTGTCCGCCGGCCGCGTGCGGCAGACGGACACGTCCCGCGCCGGGATCCGCAGCCGCCGGCGCTGCCCCGGTTTGACCGCTTCCGCGGTGACCCAGAGCGGCTCGCCGGCGAGGGTGAGCCGGGTGAGGCCGTA
>CAJWWA010000311.1 GCA_913048495.1 uncultured Halieaceae bacterium | reverse complement strand
CGAACTATCGGGGCCGTATCGATGAACATTGCGCAGCTCTGCACGGGATTGCGCGCGACGCTGGGTGGAATTTCATCGCACACGGGACGGATGGATCGCCGGAAACTTGTCTGCTCACCCTCTATCTTGCGCTTTCTCCCGAGAACGGGGTGTAGGCGATGCTGAGCTTCGGCCCCCTTTCTTTTTCAGCGCCGTGGGTTCTTGTAGGACTGCTGGCTTTGCCGTTGATTTGGTGGTTCTTGCGTATTACACCGCCGGCGCCGGAAAGCGTTCGATTTCCGGCGATTCGCCTTTTGTTTGGTCTGACGAGTGAGCGTCAAACGCCGCGGTCATCACCCCTCTGGTTCATTCTCCTGCGCCTCCTGGCGGTTACCGCCTTGGTCTTGGGTTTTTCCGGACCGCTAATTGGATCGGGAGGTTCACTTGGGGGCTCTGGCCCTGTTCTTCTGATCGTCGACAACGGGTGGGCGTCGGCGGTGGATTGGACACGCCGGGTTTCCGCTGCTGAAGTCATCATCAATCGTGCCGAGCGAGAAAACCGCGCCGTTGCGTTCCTTGCGACCGCGCGAAATGAAGAAGGACAGCCGCCGCAGGTACATGGCCCGTTCAACGCTGCCACGGCGAGAGCACAGTTAAATGCGACCCGCCCGCTCCCATGGCCCGTCGACCGCGCGGGAGCGCTTGCGGCTGTGGAGGCATTTCGAAGTTTGGGAACGGTTCCTGTCTTCTGGCTGAGCGATGGGCTGAGTGATGGCGATGTAGCGGAGTTCTCCGCACGTTTGCAGCGCCTCGGGTCACTGGATGTGCTGGCCAATCCGGCGGCATCTCTGCCGAAGCTGTTGTATCTACCCGAATCAGAGTTGATGCGACTCGTCGCTAAGGTTCGGCGATTGATTACGGATGACGACGAGACGGTGAAGATACAAAGCCGTGCCGCGGATGGGCGTCTCTTACTCGAGCGGGAAGCGACGTTTGCAGAAGGTGAAACCGAGGCATCAGCCACGTTCGAGTTGCCGCTCGAGCTCCGGAACAAAGTCGCCCGATTAGAGCTTTCTGATGGACGGACGGCGGCGTCGGTCTCGCTTTTGGACGATGGCTGGCAGCGGAAGCAAGTGGGTATTGTCTCCACTCAGCCGTCTGACAAAGGCCCAGCATTGCTGGCGGAGACGTTCTATATCGAACGGGCGCTGCAACCATTCAGTCAAATCCACAAAGCGACAGTATCGCAGCTCTTGAAGTCAGATGTATCCGTGATGGTGATTCCTGATTCGGAACCCGTCAGTGCGGATGAGCAAGCGGACCTCGACCGTTGGATACGGCGTGGCGGGATTGCGTTGCGGTTCGCCGGACCGGTCCTGGCGGCAAGCGAGCGCGATTCTTTCACGCCAGTGCCGCTGCGCCGCGGTGGCCGCGGCGTCGGCGGTGGCGCCGGTGGTGCAGACGTCGTCGACCACGGCGAGATGGAGGTTGTCACAGGGCCCCCGGGGAGTAAAGGCGCCGGCGACGTTGGCGCGGCGCGCGCGCTGGCCGAGCGCGGCCTGGTTGCCCGTGGGCCGGTGGCGGCGCAGCAGGCGGCGGTCGACGGGAACAGCGTCGAGCGCCGGATGCACGCGGACGAGGGCCGTGGCCAGGCGCTCGCCCTGGTTGAAGCCCCGCCAGCAAAGGCGGCGCCAGTGCAGCGGCACCGGCAGGACCCGGTCGGGCCGTTCAGGCGCCGGCGCGTGGCGTCGCCACAGGTCCGCGAAGAGCGCGGTGAGTGCGAGCTCGCGCCGGTACTTCCAGCGTCCCACGAGCCCGGCGAGGGTGGCGTCGTAGCTGAGCGGCGCGAGCACCCGGTCGAAGGCGAGGCCGCCGCGGCAGGCGGGGCAGGGCGGGCCGCCGGGCGGCGTGTCCGGCAGGGCACAGCGCTGGCAACCGCGAAGGTTGAAGGTAAGTAAGCCTTCACACTCTTCGCACAGGGCCAGCGACCGGTGACTCAGCCTGTCGCAGAGGGCGCAGTGGTGCGGGAACAGGCCGTCGACCAGGTCGCGGCCTGCGCGCCGGGACCCGCGCCACACCCGGGCTGCAGCCTCTTTCACCATGGCACCAGTGTGCCGGCTACGGGTGCAGGGGGCTCGCCCGACGTTTCGTCATTTCCGCGTTTGCGGGGTGGCTGCGCGTCGTCCGGGCGTGTGTGAACCGCGTCTGAAAAAAACTGTTGCGCGCCTTCCGCTGTCGTGGATATCGACTATAATACCGACCCATGTAAACGGTGAACACATGCACCGCTCGACACCGGCCGGAGGCGATCCGCCGCCCCGCGCCCGCTACCTCCGCGGCCTCGCCGCGGTTTTGTTGGAGGAACACACCATGCCCGAGTACAAGGCTCCCCTGCGCGATATTCGCTTCGTCATCGACGAGGTGCTGGATTCCGGGGCCGTCTACCAGACCCTGCCCGGCTACGAAGAGGCCACGCCGGACCTCATGGCCGCGATCATCGAGGAAGGCGCGAAGTTCGCCGAGGGCGTGCTGTCGCCCCTCAACCAGAGTGGCGACGAAGAGGGTTGCACCTGGTCCGAGGACGGCGTGAAGACCCCCGCCGGTTTCCCCGAGGCCTACAGGCAGTTCGTCGAGAACGGCTGGCCCTCGCTCTCGGCCGACCCGGAGTTCGGCGGCCAGGGCATGCCGAACATGCTCGGCATCGTCATCAACGAGATGGTCGGCACGGCCAACTGGTCCTGGCTCATGTACCCGGGCCTCTCCCACGGCTGCATCAAGACCCTCGAGGCCCACGGCAGCGCCGAGCAGAAGACGCGCTACCTGCCGAAGCTGATCGCCGGCGAGTGGACCGGCACCATGTGCCTCACCGAGTCCCAGTGCGGCTCGGACCTCGGTCTCCTGCGCACCAAGGCCGAACCGCAGGCCGACGGCAGCTACGCGATCACCGGCACGAAGATCTTCATCTCCGCCGGTGAGCACGACATGGCCGAGAACATCGTCCACATCGTGCTGGCGCGCCTCCCCGACGCCCCCGAAGGCACCAAGGGCATCTCCCTGTTCGTGGTGCCCAAGTTCAACGTGAATGAGGACGGCAGCGTCGGCGAGCGCAACGCCGTGCACTGTGCCTCCATCGAGAAGAAGATGGGCATCAAGGCATCGGCCACCTGCGTGATGAACTTCGACGGTGCGAAAGGCTACCTCATCGGCGAGCCGAACCGGGGCCTCAACCTCATGTTCACCTTCATGAACACCGCCCGCATTGGCACGGCGATCCAGGGCCTGGCCCACGCCGAGCTGTCCTACCAGGGGGCGCTGGCCTACGCCCGCGAGCGGCTGGCCATGCGCAGCCTGTCCGGGCCGAAGAACCCCGACGGCCCGGCGGACCCGATCATCGTCCACCCGGACGTACGCCGCATGCTGATGCGCCAGAAAGTGCTGAACGAAGGCATGCGTGCACTGGCACTGTTTACCGGCCACCAGCTGGATCTCTCCGTGGCACACCCGGACGAAAAGGTGCGTGAAAACGCCGATGATCTGGTGCAACTGCTGACGCCGGTGGTCAAAGCCTTCCTGACCGATGAGGGCTACAACAACGCCAACTGGGGCCAGCAGGTACTGGGTGGCTCCGGCTTCACCCAGGACTGGCCGCTGGAACAACTGGTACGCGACGGCCGTATCGCCCGTATCTACGAGGGCACCAACGGCATCCAGGCGATGGATCTGGTGGGCCGCAAACTGTCGCTGAAGGGCGGGCAACTGGTACGCGCCCTGTTTGCCGAGCTGACGGGTTACCTGAAAGACAATCCTGATGCGCCCTACCGGGAAGAACTGAAAGGCGCCGTCAAGGGTCTTGAGCAGGCCACTCTGTGGCTGGCCCAGAATGCCCCGAAAGATCCGGAGCAGGCTGGCGCTGCGGCGACACCATATCTGCGTCTGACAGCCCTGACCGTCATCGGCTATCTATGGTCCCGCATGGCTGCCGTGGCTGGCCAGCAGCTCGAAGC
>CAJWWA010000310.1 GCA_913048495.1 uncultured Halieaceae bacterium | reverse complement strand
TTTGATATTTTAGCATTCAAGAAAAGAATCATGGCGTCCGTGGTTGCCGCCGCACGCTCGCTGCGCGCGAAGACGGCGACGTCGACGGAGCTGACGTCGCGGTGCCTCGAGCGTATACACGCGGAGAATGAGCGCCTCAACTGCTGGGTGACCCTGTGCGACGAAGACGCAATACAGGAAGCCGCGGCGGCGGCCGATGCCCTCGCCGCCGCCGACGGACGTTTCAGCTTCTTCCAGGGGTCCTTCGCCGCGCTGCCCGCGGTGCTCGCCGCCCGCGGGGCGGAGGGTGTCGACGGCATTCTTCTCGATCTCGGCGTTTCCAGCCCGCAGCTCGACGAGCCGGGCCGCGGCTTCAGCTTCCGCGAGGACGGGCCGCTGGACATGCGCATGGACACCACCCGCGGCGCCACCGCCGCCGACTGGCTCGCCGAGGCGCCCGAGGCGGAGATCGCCCGGGTGCTCAGGGAGCTGGGCGAAGAGCGTTTCGCCCGCCGCATCGCCGGCGCCCTTGTCCGCGCCCGCGCCGAGGCGCCGATCGACACCACCGGCCGGCTGGCGAAGATCGTCAGCGAGGCCAACCCGCGCTGGGAGAAGCACAAGCACCCGGCCACGCGCTCCTTCCAGGCCATCCGTATCTGGATCAACGGCGAGCTCGAGGACCTGCGCGTCCTCTTAGGCAGTGCCCTCGAGCTGCTGCGGGTCGGTGGGCGGCTGGTGATCATCAGCTTCCACTCCCTCGAGGACCGCATGGTCAAGCGCTTCATGCGCGACCTCGCCCGGGGCGAGAGCCTGCCGCGGGGCGTGCCGGTGCGGGACAGCGATCAACCGCGCCCGCTGCGCATCGTCGGCAAGGCGGTGCGGGCGAGCGAGGCGGAGGTAGCCGCCAACCCCCGGGCGCGCAGCGCCATCATGCGGACCGCGGAGCGACTCGCCTGATGACGGCAACGCGCCGACAGGCCAGCCGGGCAGCGTCCGCGGCGGCCGCGCCCCCCCGTGGCTGGCGGCTCCTGCTGGCGCTGCTGGCCCTCGCCCTGGGCTCGAGCTTCAGCGTCGTCTACGCCACCCACGAGTGCCGCCAGCTCTACGCCCGGCTGCAGGACCTGGAAGCCACGCGCTGGTTCCTCGACGAGGAGTACAGCCGGCTGCTGCTGGAGCAGAGCACCTGGGCCTCGCCGCACCGCGTCGAGCAGGTGGCCGAGCGCGACATGGCCATGGCGCCGCCGGCGCTCGACCGGCTGCGGGTGCTCGAACGATGAGCCGCCGGACCGCCCCGGCCCCCGCCGTGACGCCCTGGCGCCTGTACCTGCTGTTCGGGCTGCTGCTGGCGATGTTTGCCGCGCTGCTCGGCCGGGTCATCTACCTGCAGGTGCTGGAGGTCGACGGCGGCCGCGCCTTCCTGCAGAGCCAGGGCGCCGCGCGCGCCGTGCGCACGGCGGAGATTCCCGCCTACCGCGGCCTGATCACCGACCGCCGCGGCGAGCCGCTGGCAGTGAGCACCCCGGTTATCTCCCTGTTCGCCGACCCGGCGGTGCTGGCCGGGGTCGAGGACCTCGGTCCCCTCGCCGCGGCCCTGGACATGCCGCGGGAGGAGCTCGAGGAGCGGCTGGCGCGCTACGCCGGCAAGCGCTTCATGTACCTGCGCCGGCACGCCGTTCCCGCGGAGGCGCGGCGCCTCCTCGCCCTGCGTTTCCCCGGGGTGCGCGGTGCGCGCGAGTACCGGCGCTTCTACCCGGCGGGGGAGGTCG
Organism: uncultured Halieaceae bacterium; assembly: GCA_913048495.1. GTDB lineage: Bacteria > Pseudomonadota > Gammaproteobacteria > Pseudomonadales > Halieaceae > Pseudohaliea. Next base: position 2,255 of record CAJWWA010000310.1, on the reverse strand, counting down.
CCGCACAGCTGGTGGGCTTCACCAACACCGACGGCAAGGGCATCGCCGGCCTCGAGATGGCCTACGACGACTGGCTGCGGGGTGCCCCCGGCAAGAAGCAGTACATCAAGGACATGAAGGGCGAGGCGATCCGCGACATCGGCGTGATCGAGGAGGCCCGCCCCGGCCGCAACCTGCAGCTGGCCATCGACCTGCGCCTGCAGTACCTGCAGCACGCCGAGCTGCAGCGCGCCATCGCCCTGACCGGCGCCCGGGCCGGCACCATCGTCACGCTCGATGCACACACGGGCGAGGTGCTGGCCATGGTCAACCACCCCGTCTACAACCCGAACAACCGCGAGGGGCTGGTGCCCGGCAGCACCCGCAACCGCGCCATGACCGACGTGTTCGAGCCCGGCTCCACCATGAAGCCGCTGACGCTGGTGGCGGCCCTCGAGAGCGGGCGCTACGCCGTCGACACCGTGGTCGACACCTCGCCGGGCCGCATCCGCGTCGGTCGCAAGGTGCTGCCGGACCCGCGCGACTACGGCGAGCTGACCCTCGCGCGCATCATCGCCAAGTCGAGCCAGGTGGGCATCACCAAGGTCGCCCTCGAGCTCGGCCGCGAGCCGATCTGGGACGTGTTCCAGCGCTTCGGCCTCGGCCAGCCGCCGGGCACCGGCTTCCCCGGCGAGAGCGCCGGCCTGCTGCCCAACCGCCCGCGCTGGCGGCAGATCGAGGAGGTCACCCTGGCCTTCGGCTACGGCCTCACGGCGTCGCCGCTGCAGCTCGCCCGGGCCTACAGCGTGTTCGCGAGCGGCGGCATCCTGCCGCAGGTCTCCCTGCTGCGCCGGGACCCCGGCGAGTTCACCGGTGAGCGCGTGCTGCAGCCGAGCATTGCCGCGGAGGTGCGCGAGGTGCTGCACGGGGTCACCGCCGAGGACGCGACCGGCCATCTCGCCCGCGTCGACGGCTACGCCGTCGGCGGCAAGACGGGCACGGTGCACAAGGTCGGCGCCAGCGGCTACCTCGACAGCCAGTACGTGGCCCTCTTCGCCGGCATGGCCCCGGTCGAGGATCCGCGCTTCGTGACCGTGGTCGTCCTCGACCGGCCGCAGGGCGACCGCTACGGCGGCGGTGCGGCGGCGGCTCCGGTCTTCGCCCGCGTCGCCCGCGGTGTGCTGCGCCTGCTGAACGTGCCGCCGGGCGACATCGTGCCGGCCGGGGAAGCGCTGGCGATGTCGGGAGGCGGCGAGTGAACGCAGCCGTGCAGCGGGCCAAGGCCCTGGGTGAACTGCTGGACTGGCCCGATGCGCCGGCGCTGACGGTCACCGGCGTGAGCTGCGACAGCCGCACGGTGCGTCCCGGCGACCTGTTCCTGGCCTGCCGCGGCCGCGAGCACGACGGCCGCGCCTTCATCCCCGCCGCGCTCCGCGCCGGCGCGGTAGCGGTGGTGGCCGATGCCGGCGTGGCCGAGGCGGACCGCCCGGCGGAGGCGCCCCTCCTCGAGGTGGAGGGTCTCGCCGCCCGGCTGGGCCCCATCGCCAGCCGCTTCTATGACGACCCGAGCAGCGACCTGGCGGTGGTCGGCGTGACCGGCACCAACGGCAAGACCACGGTCAGCCAGCTCGTCGGCCAGCTGCTGCGCGCCCTCGACCACGCCTGCGGCGTGATCGGCACCCTCGGCGCCTCGCTCGACGGCGACGCCCGCGCCGCCACCCACACCACGCCCGACGCGGCGGCCCTGCAGGCGCAGCTCGCGGCCTGGCGCGACCAAGGGGTCGGCCACGCCGCGCTGGAGGTCTCCTCCCACGCCCTGGACCAGGGCCGGGTGAACGGCCTGCACGTGACCACGGCCATCTTCACCAACCTGTCGCGGGACCACCTCGACTATCACGGCACCATGCGCGCCTACGGCGAGGCCAAGCTGCGGCTGTTCCGCCAGCCGGGCCTCCGCCACGCCGTCATCAACCTCGACGATCCCTTCGGCGCCCGCGTCCGCGACGCGCTCGTCGCCGGCGCCGGCGAAATCAACACCTCCGACGCCGCCGCGTCGATAGCCTCCGACCCGAGGACGCCGCCCGCGGACACCAGCGACGCCGTCGCGGTCCGCGGCGACGGGCGACGCGGCGTCGAGCGCGGCGGGGCGCCGGCGGACGGTGAGCACAAACTCGAGCGTCGCCTCCGCCGGCAGCTCGGGGCGTGCGGCGAGCAGGAGCGTGCGCGACGCGTCGGCACCGCACGGCGACGCGCCGGCGAACGAGAGCAGGTAGCAC
>CAJWWA010000309.1 GCA_913048495.1 uncultured Halieaceae bacterium | reverse complement strand
ACGAACTGCACCAGGTACGGCGGTACGCGGCCGCCGAACCAGGTGCGCCGGCCGGGCTCGTTGCGCTTGGCGTCCTCCTGGATGGCGTGGAGCTCGTAGGCGGTGCCGCGCGCGTTCTCGGCGCGGCCGGCGTCGGCCGCCGAGGCGCCGGGCAATGAGCTGCACCACGTGCAGGCCGAGGCCGAGGTGCGGCGAGTCCCCACGCTCGGCGCGCAGCGACACCATGGGCTCGAACAGCTGTCCGCGCAGCGTCTCCGGCAGTGCCGGCCCCGGGTTCTCGACCGCCAGTTGCCAGCCCTCCGCGGCCGGGCGCAGCGCGACGGTGATCCCGCTGCCCGCCGGGGCGAAGGAGGCGGCGTTGTCCACCAGCTTGTCGAGCGCCTGCACCAGCAGCTCCGCGCTGCCGTGGACCGTCGCATCCTCCGTGCCCGCTGCGGGCGAAAAGCCCACGCGGTGGTCCGGGTAGCTGTCGTCGTAGGCCGCGACCACTTCCGCCAGTAGCGGCGGCAGGGCCACGGGCCCGAGTTCCGCCGCGCGGATGCTGTCTTCCAGTCGCGACGCCTCGCTCATGGCGGCGAGGATGCGGCCCAGCCGGCCCAGGCCGTCGCGGGCGCGCTGCAGGTAGGTGGCGCGGTCCGCCGTCGAGAGGCCGCTGTCCTCGAGGTTGTCGAGGGAGGACTGGATCACGGCGATGGGCGTGCGCAGCTCGTGCCCGAGCTGCCGGGCGAGGTGCTTCAGGTAGTCGTTGTAGCCGGCGATGGCCTCGAGCAGGTCCGCGAAGCGGCGGGAGAGCTCGCCGATCTCGTCGCGGGCCTCGCTGCGCGGGAAGGCGCCGGCCACCGCACCGTCCTCGCTGACCACGGCCGCGGTCGCCCGGCCCAGGCGGCGGATGCGCCAGCCCAGCAGGCTGGCGTAGCCGAGGAGCACGATCACCGCGAACAGCATCACGGCGAGGCTGAGCGCGAGCACCCGCCCGGTCGCGGCATCGGCCAGGGCGAGGAACTGCTCGCTGTCCTGGCTGACGCGGACGGCGCCGATCACGGTGCCGCCGGCGAGCACCGGCGCCGCGGCGGCGACGCGGGCGCTGCGGTCCTCGCCGCGGTACCAGGCGGTGGCGGCCTGGCCGGCCAGGGCCTGTGCCACTTCTTCCCCCGGCAGCCGGCCGGCGCGGGCGACCGGCGCCGGCGGCAGGGGCCGGTCGCGGAGGATGCCCCGGTACAGCGCGCGCAGGGCCCAGAAGGTCTCTTCCTCGCCGTTTGCCTGCGCCGGTCCGCCCGCGGCAGCGCCGGCGATGTAGCCCTGGCCGTCCAGCGCCTGCAGCCGGGTCCCCGGGTCCGCGAAGCGCGCGAGGTGCGCATCCAGTGCCGCCGCCCGGCGCACCACGACCGGCGCCGGTCCGCTGTCGAGGTTGCCGAGCACCGCCCGGTCACCGTCGCCGGCGGCGTCGACTACCTCGAAGGCGAAGCGGCCGTCGAGGAGCGAAAGCGGCAGATCCAGTTCCACGCTGTAGCCGTTTTCACCATCCTGCCAACTGCCGCGGATGCGCCGCGCATCGAGCAGCGACAGGCTGCTGTTGCGCGGCCGTCCGCGCACGCGCCCGGGGGCCGCGGTGGCGATCAGTGCCTCGCGCCAGCCGTCGGCGCCGAAGCGCAGGCGCACGCGGTCGCCGCTTTCCTTCGCGCGCAGCGGGTCGCTGTAGGCCGGGGTGCGGTCGGTGACCTCCAGCAGGAGATAGAGGCGGGCGCCGTGCTCGCGCAGGGCGTAGCGCACGCGGAAGCCGTCGTCGCCCTCGAGTAGCTGCCGCGGCGTAGCGGCCCAGTCGTCCGCGTAGCCGTCGATGATCACCGGCGGGCCCGGCGCGGCGTAGAGGCTGTGCGCCGCCGCCGGAGGGCGTGCCGGGAGCGGTGCCGGTGCGAAGCGCTGCGGCTGGTCGTGCAGCGAGGCGGCAATGGCGCGGGCGCTGGCCGCCACCGCCTGTGCCTGGCCACTGCGCAGGGCGCCTTCCATCTCGCGCACGAACTGGCAGCCGGCCCAGGGCAGGGCGAGCAGCAGCAGGGAGACAGCCAGCAGCTGCCGGCGGAGGTTCACGCGTCCTGCCAGCGGTAGCCCATGCCGTAGGCGGTCTCGATGGCGGCGAAGCCTTCGTCGATGCCCTGGAACTTGCGGCGGATGCGCTTGATGTGCGAGGTCACGGTGTTGTCGTCGAGCACCACGCTGGCGGCGTCCATGAGCTGCTGCCGGTTCTTCACGTGGCCCGGGTGGCGGGCGAGGGCGTGGACGATCCAGAACTCGGTCACCGTGAGGTCCACCCGCGCCCCGCCCCAGTGTGCCGTCATGCGCTCCACGTTGAGGGACAGGGGACCGCGCTCGAGCACGTCCTCGTGGGCGACCGGCGTGCGCAGGGCCTGCACCCGGCGCAGCAGAGCGTGGATGCGCGCCAGCATGTGGCCCTGGCTGATGTCCTTGGTGAGGTAGTCGTCCGCGCCCAGGCGCAGGCCGGAGACGATGTCCAGCTCCGAGTCGCGCGCGGTCAGGAAAACGATCGGCAGCTCCGGACTGCGCGCGCGCAGCTCGCGGCAGAGTTCGAAGCCGCCCTCCACGTCGTCGCCGAGGCCCACGTCGATGATGGCGAGGTCCGGCAGCTGGTCGGCGAGGGCGTTGCTGGCGCTGGGCCGGTCGCGGTAGGTACTCACGCGGAAGCCCTGGCGGGCGAGGGCCTCGCTGTAGTTGGCCGCGATGGCGGCCTCGTCCTCGATGATGGCGATGTGCTGGCGCATGGCTCGCTGCCTTGCCGGGAATCGCCGCAGCATTCCAGAAAGGGTGGCGGCGCTCAAGCGGCTGCCAGAATTCGCCACAATTGATCAGCGGGGCCCCACGGGGCGGGCGGCTGCCTGCCACCGCGGGGGGGTGTACTGGGGCAAACGCCCAAGGAGACCCGCCATGGCATCGCCCGCTCCCTTTCCCTGTACCGTCGCCGATGCGGCGCTGCGCTGGCTCGCCCGCGCGGTGCTGCTCCTGCTCTGCCTGCTGCTGCTGGATACGGCGCCGGCGCGTGCTGAGGGCCCCGCGCTCGCGCTGGTCGACGACGCCGGCAAGGCCAGCCTGTCGCTGCGCCAGGCCAGCCATCTCTCGCTGGAGATCCACGGCCTGGTGGCGGTCGCCGTGCTCGAACAGTCCTTCGAGAACCGGGCGGCGGGCTGGCGCCACGGCGTGTACAGCTTCCCGCTGCCCGAGCAGGCCGCGGTGCGGCGCCTGGACTTCGTGCTCGGCGAGCGCGTGATCCGCGGCCGGGTCCGCGAGCGCGAGGAGGCGGCGCAGGTGTTCGCCGCGGCGAAGCGCGAGGGCAAGCAGGCGGCGCTGGTCGAGCAGCAGCGGCCGAACCTGTTCAGCAGCCGCATCGCCAACATCCCGCCGGGGGAGACGGTGCGGGTGCGCCTGGAACTGGTGCTGCCCGTCGCCTACGAGGACGGCGTGTTTTCCCTGCGCTTTCCGAGCACGGTCACTCCCCGCTACATACCGGGCCAACCGCTGCCCGGCGAGCCCGGCACGCCGGGCGAGAGCTGGAGCCCGCCCTCGGACGAGGTGCCCGATGCCCACCGCATCACGCCGTTCCAGCACGCCGCCGACGGCAGCGACGCGGCGCCGCTCAATCCGCTGCGTCTCGATCTCGTGCTCGACGCCGGTGTGCCCCTGGCCTCGGTGGACGCGCTCTACCACGACCTCGCCCTCGAGCGGGACGGCGCCCGCTACCGCGCCCGCTTGCGCGGCGGGGTGGCGGAGATGGACCGGGACCTGGTGCTGCGCTGGCGCCCGGTGCGCGGCGCGGCGCCGGCGGCGGCGCTGTATACCGAGGCGGTCGACGGGCAGCACTATGCCTACCTGATGCTGCTGCCGCCGCGGCCCGGCGGCGAACCCCCGGCACCGCGCGAGCTGGTGCTGGTGGTGGACCGCTCCGGTTCCATGGGCGGCGCGCCCATCGAGCAGGCGCGGGCCAGCGTGCGCGCGGCC
>CAJWWA010000308.1 GCA_913048495.1 uncultured Halieaceae bacterium | reverse complement strand
CTGGCCTCGGTCACGGCAGAGCTCGAGAACACCGAGCCGGCACCCGCCGCCGACGAATCCCTGAAAGCGCGGATTACGGCGGCGGCCAGGGCCGCGAAACGCCAGCGGCTGGAGGCCGAGGCGGAGATGCTCAGGCTGCGCCTGCGCGGCGCCCCCGCGCTCAATGCCATCCGCACGGCGAAGGTGGCCTGGCTCGACGCCTCCCTGGCCCGCGCCGATGCTTTGCTGGAAGCACTGCGCAAAGCCGCGGCCAGCACGCGCCAGTCCGCCGCTGCGCGGCGCATGGAGGAGCTTCGCCGTCTCGCGAAGCCGATCGCCGGCAACCGGCCGGGCGTCAAGGCCTTCCTCGACGAGACGCTCCAGCTCGTCCGCGACCAGCAGCGCCTGGCGGCTGCGGTGGCGGAGGCGCGCAGCGACAGCGCGACGATCCGCGAGCTCGACGAGTACATCGAGGAGGACTACAGCCTCACCCAGCGCCGCCTCGAGGTCGCCGGGCTGGAGGGCAAGCTCGGCGAGGTGATGATGAACCGCCTCGCCAGCCTGCCGGACAAGCGGGAGATCCAGGCGAGCATCGCCGCCCGCAACGACCAGCTCGCCAGCGTCTCGGTAAACACCATCGACACGGACGAGGCACTGCGCCAGAGTTCGCGCCGCGGCGCCTACCTGCGCGAGCGCTTTCCCGATCTCGACGACTGGGGGCGCGAGGAGCGCCGCGTTCTCGACCGCCTCTACGAACAGCGCCGCGACCTGCTCCGGGAAACGCTGGAGTCGCAGAACAGCCTGCTCCGGCTCCTCGTGGACACCAACCAGGCCGCCGCCGGGCTCATAGAGGCGACCGAGAACTACGAGGCCTTCCTCACCGGGAACCTGCTGTGGATCCGCAGCTACCGCTTCCTCGATGCCCGCGAACTGCTGAAACAGGTTTTCGCCCTGCTGGACCCGGCGCCCGCCCTCGCCGTGGCGGCGAACTGGCAGCGCTTGCTGCGCAACCCGCCGCTGCTGATCGGGCTGGCCGTGCTCGCGCTGCTCCTCGTCAACCGGCGGCGCATCGTCGCGGCGCAGCAGGCCCTTCTCGGCGTGCCGATACGGCCGCGGGACGAGAGCCCGCGCAAGATCGCCATCGGCACCGCCCTCGGCATTGCCCGCAGCGCCATGCTGCCCCTGTTCCTGCTGCTGCTGGCCTGGGCGGTCTCCCTCGCCGGGGGCGGCAGCGCCACCAGCGAAGGCATCGCCCGCGGCCTCGGCGCGGCCGGCGTGCTGCTGTTCGGGCTCTATCTCGCCCTGAGCGTGACCGCCCGGGTTGGCACCGGGCGCCGCCTGCTCAAGTGGAACAACCAGAAAACCGATGCCGTGCGCCGCGACCTGCCCTGGCTGGTGGTGCTGCTGCCGGTCGCCACCGGCCTCAGCAGCTTTGCCCGGACCGGCTGGAGCGAGGAGAGCGGCGGCCCTCTCGCCGCCCTCGCGACCTTCATCATCGCGCTGGCGGGCGTGGTCTACGGCGTGAGGCTGCTGCGCTCGGGGCAGTTCGTCGGTGACGCCATGGGCAGGTTCCTGCTGCGCGCATCGGTGCTGATCGCCGCGGCGATCGCCGTGATGCACCTGACCGGACAGCTGTTCGCCGCCCACCTCTACCTGCGCGCCCTGGGCTGGTCCGTGGCCGCGGTGGCGCTGATCCTCTTCGTCACCAACGTCCTGCAGCGCATCATCCTGATCTACCGTAGCCGCCTCGAGCGCCGGCAGCGGGAAGAGCTGCGCGCCCAGGCCGCGGCCGAAACCAGCGAAGAGGGCGAGCGCGAGCCGCAGATCTCCGAGCGCGACGTCGACGCCGTGGCCTCCCTGTCCGACGCCCAGGGCCGCCTCCTCGGCGCCGCCCGCCTGGCTGCCCTGGCCACCCTACTCTGGTTCGTCTGGTCCCCCGCCCTGCCGGCGATCTCGCTGCTCGAAGAGGTCACCCTCTGGTCGACGGTGGACCCGTCGCTCCCGGTGGGCGAGCTGCGCGGTGTCTCGCTGGCGACGCTGATCATCGCGGCGCTGGTGGTGGCCATCACCGTGCTGCTCTGGCGGCACATTCCGCCCCTCGTCCAGGTGCTGCTGATGGAGTACGGCAGCGTCTCCGCCGGCGCGCGCTACGCGATCGGCATGCTGCTGCAGTACGTGATCATCGGCGTGGGGGCGTCCATCAGCCTCGGGCTCATGGGCTTCGCCTGGTCCAAGGTGCAGTGGCTGGTCGCCGCCCTCGGTGTCGGTATCGGTTTCGGCCTGCAGGAAATCGTCGCCAACTTCATCAGCGGCATCATCCTGCTGTTCGAGCGGCCGATCCGCGTCGGCGACATCATCAGCGTCAGCGGTTACGACGGCACCGTGGTCAACATCAGCGCCCGCGCGACCGTGATCGAGACCTTCGAGGGCAAGGAACTGCTGATCCCGAACAAGGACCTGATCACCGGCGTGGTCAACAACTGGTCCCTCACCAGCAGCAAGCTGCGCATCGTCATCCCCGTGGGCGTGGCCTATGGCAGCGACGTGCGCAAGGCGCTGCGCATCCTCGTCGATGTCGCCCGGGACCACCCGGCCATCATGGACGACCCGGCGCCCACGGCGACCTTCGAGGACTTCGGCGACAACGCGCTCACCCTCTGGCTGCGCTGCTACGCCGAGAGCGAGTTCATCCAGCGCTGGACAGAACTGCGTACCGAGATCTACGACCGCCTGAACAAAGCCGGCATCGGTATCGCCTTCCCGCAGCGCGATGTACACCTCGATGCCGCTGAACCGATCCCGGTACAGCTGGTCGAACGACCGGTGAAAGGCCAGCTACCGGAGCAGGGCTGACAGCGGAGGTACCCAGTGCAGCGACGAACGATTCTCAAGGCCGCGGGAGCCCTCGCGGCGGTCTCCATCGGCACCAGCGAAGCAAAGGAGCACTCCATGGAACTGGCCACCCTGCACGCCGAGTGGCGCGACTACCTGCCGGGGGATTTCCAGCCGCCCGCGGCCGACGACAAGCTCGAGCTCGACAGCGACGCCTGGCGGGAGCGCCTGGAACCTGCCGCCTTCGACGTGCTGCGCAAGGAGGCTACCGAGCGCGCCGGGACCAGCCCGCTCAACGACGAGAAGCGCCGCGGGGTCTTCGTCTGCGCCGGTTGCGACCTGCCGCTGTTCACCTCGGCCATGAAGTTCGACTCGGGCACCGGCTGGCCGAGCTTCTTCACCCACATTCCCGGCGCCTTCGAGACGAAGAAGGACTTCAAGCTCGTCTGGCCGCGCACGGAGTACCACTGCGCTCGCTGCGGCGGCCACCATGGGCATGTCTTCAACGACGGCCCGCCGCCGACCGGCGAGCGCTGGTGCAACAACGGCGTGGCGCTGCGCTTCCTGCCCGCAGATTAACCCTAACAAATTATTTAAATGATAATGATTGGCATTTAGGTTCGCATGGAGTAAGCTCGTTCCCGACCTGATTCGGAGGAGCTTCCATGCCCATGCACCAGCCGGCCGCCCTGCCGCGCGCCCTGTCAACCACGTTAGCCCTGGCCGCCCTCGCGGCCCTCGCCGGGGAACGCGTCCACGCCCAGCAGCCCGCCGACGACCCCGGCCTCGAGGAGGTCGTGGTCACGGGCACCCTCTCGCGCTTCGGTGCCACCAAGTCCGACACGCCGATCATGGATCTCGCGCGCTCGGTGTCCATCGAGACCCAGCAGGACCTGCTCGACAAGGGCGCGCTGAACCTCGCCGACGCCTACGTCTACAGCGCGGGGGTCGCCGGCGAGCGCTACGGCTTCGCCACCCGCGGTGACTGGCTAGCCGTACGCGGCCTCGATGTCCCCGAATACCGCGACTCGCTACAGGCGCTGTTTGGCAACTACAACAACACGCGACCGGATATCTACACCATCGAACAGGTGGAGCGCGCTTATACCCGCTTTACTGAGCAATTCAGTGATGACACCCATCATTACTATTTTGTGTTCCCTGGTACCGGTATTCCGCGGCTGGTGATGGAAGATGATCACCGG
>CAJWWA010000307.1 GCA_913048495.1 uncultured Halieaceae bacterium | reverse complement strand
CGCGAGGCGCTGGTGGCGGCGGTGGCGGCGGTGGAGGCCACGCGCGGTATCAGCACCCGGCCCCCGGCGCCGCTGGCGGCAACGCCCCCGGCCGGCGCCGGGCCTGAAGCGCCGCCGGCACCCACGATCCCCCCGGGGCTCCTGGCGCACGTGGATGACCCGCTGGGCGCCTCGTCCCTGGTCCTCGGGCTGCTGATCAGCGACGACTCCGAGCACCGCGACCGCCAGCTGGCGCTCATCGCCGAGCGCAAGGTGCCCGGCCAGGTCACGCTGGTCAACACGGTCGCGCCCGGCCTCGCCGCGCTTCCCGCCGGCCTGCGCCTGCCGCTGGTCAACCGCTGCCTGCCGGCGCTGCGCGCCATGAGCGCGCCGCAGTACCGCACCTTCAAGGAGACGCTGCTCGCGGTGATCCGCGCGGATCAGCGCACGGAACTCCTGGAGTGGTGCCTGTACCAGCTGGTGCGCCACTACCTCGACCCGGAGTTCGTGCAGGTGACGCCGAGCCGGCCGCGCTACGCCCGCCTGGGCAAGGTCGCCGCCCCGCTCGCGGAGGTGCTCTCGGTGCTCGCCCACGAGGGCAGCGGCGAGGCGGAAGCCGCTTTCAACCGCGCCCGCGACGAACTGGCGCTGCCCAAGCTTTCGCTCAAGCCCCGGGAGGCCCTCTCGGTGCGCGCCTTCAGCGAGGCCGTGCACACGCTCGCCGACTGCTACCCGCTCCTGAAACCGCGGATCCTCAAGGCCATGGGCGAGGCCGCGAGCGAGAACGGCGACATCTGCCCGGTCGAGTACGAGATCGTGGCCAGCATCGCCGCGGTGATCGACTGCCCGCTGCCCGAAGACCTCAAGGCCCCGCCGCTGTAGCGGCAACATCCCGGCGCCTGTTCCAGGCGCTTCGCATCCGCAGGATTCATTCGTTACCGGTCCCGGCCTTTCAAAACGGCGGGGCTTTGCTATGTTTTTGATGGTGCCGGATCGACGGCGACCCCGGACCGGGAGCAGGGAACGCTCCGCCGCGGCGCTGCCGGTGCAGACAACTCACCGCTCATACCGCACATGGAGGTACGGTTATGCGAATCACGCCCGCGCCGTCGCGCGCCCACGTCGAATTCCCCCGCAGTCACCAGCTCGCCCCGAGGCCGCCGCTGCCCGTACGGCCGGACCCGGCGCTGGACAAGCCGAGGCACTTCCCGCTGTCGCGGACCACGGAACAGGTCCTGCGCATGCTTCTGGAGGGCGACCTGTCGCGCATGCGCGCCGACAACGTCGCCGAGAGCCTCGGCATCAGCGGCACCACGCTGCGCCGGCGCCTGCGGGCGGACCACACCAACTACCAGTTCCTGCTCGACCGCGCCCGCCAGTACCGCTGCGAGCGCCTCCTCGCCGAGCGCCGCCTGCCCGGCAAATGCCTGGCGGACGCCCTGGGCTACAACGAGGTCAACAGCTTCTACCGCGCCTTCCGCCGCTGGACCGGGCAGGGTTTCGCCGAGTACCGGCAGGAAAGCGGGCGCTGACATCCGGCCCGCCAGGCTGCGTTTAGGGCGCTGCTCCCGGCGTCAGGCTCCGGCGGGCTCCCGGACTGTGGCACGGCGCCGCCGGACTACGAAGCACGACCGAACGTGTTTCAGTCGAAAGGATGCCGCAGGATGATCGTCTCGACCCGGTCCGGGCCGGTGGAGATGATATCGATGGGCGCGCCGACCACCGCCTCTATGCGGGCGATGTAGTCCCGGGCGGCCTGCGGCAGGTCGTCGAGGCTGCGGGCGCCGAGGGTGGTTTCCTGCCAGCCGGGCACCGTCTCGTAGACCGGGACCAGGCCCGCGTAGTCGTCCGAGTCGATGGGGCTCGGCACCGGGTTGCCCTCCGCATCGGCGTAGCCGACGCAGAGCTGGATCGATTCCAGGCCGTCGAGGACGTCGAGCTTGGTCAGGCAGAGGCCGCTCACCGAGTTGATGGCCACGGCGTTGCGCAGGGCGACGGCGTCGAACCAGCCGCAGCGCCGCGGGCGGCCCGTGGTGGCGCCGAACTCGTGGCCCCGGGAGGCGAGATGGGCGCCCGTATCGTCGAACAGTTCCGTCGGGAACGGGCCGGAGCCCACGCGGGTCGTGTAGGCCTTGGTGATACCGAGCACGTAGTCGAGGTACAGCGGGCCGACACCGGAGCCGGTGGCCGTGCCGCCGGCGGTCGTGTTCGAGCTGGTGACGAAGGGGTAGGTGCCGTGGTCGATGTCGAGCAGCGAGCCCTGCGCGCCCTCGAAGAGGATCGGCGCACCCCTGCGCCGCAGCTCGTGCAGCAGCGCCGTGACGTCGGCCATCATCGGCAGCAGCTCCTCGCCCTGGGCGAGGGCTGCGTCCGCGACCGCGTTCACGTCCAGCGGCGCGACGTGATAGAAGTGCTCGAGCTGGAAATTGTGGTACTCCAGCACCTCCTCGAGACGGCGCCGGAAGCGCTCCGGCTGCGCCAGGTCGCCGAGGCGCAGGCCGCGGCGGGCGACCTTGTCCTCATAGGCGGGGCCGATGCCGCGGCCGGTGGTGCCGATCTTGGCATCGCCACGGCGGAGCTCCCGCGCCTTGTCGAGCTCCACGTGATAGGGAAGGATCAGCGGGCAGGCCGGGGACAGGCGCAGGCGCTCGCGCACCGGCACGCCGCGCTCCTCGAGCTCGTGCAGCTCGGTGAGCAGTGCGTCCGGGGCCAGCACCACGCCGTTGCCGATCAGGCACTGCACGTCGGCGCGCAGCACGCCCGAGGGAATCAGGTGCAGCACCGTCTTCTGGCCGTCGCAGACCAGCGTGTGGCCCGCGTTGTGCCCGCCCTGGAAACGGACCACGGCGTCGGCCCGGTCCGTGAGCAGGTCGACGATCTTGCCCTTGCCCTCGTCACCCCACTGGGTGCCGAGGACCACGATGTTCTTTCTCATGAGTCCTGTCTCGTTTTGCCGCGGCGCGGACGCACCGCCCAGCTGCCGCCAGCGGCGGCCAGTTCCCGGTCACAGCGCGGGTCCGTTTCGCCGGCGAGGGACACGATCACCACCTCGCCCGCGGCACGCAGTTCATTGATGGCCGCCACCAGCGCCGGGTCGTCCCCGGCGGGGGCGGCGATGGCACCAGCGCTTTCCCCGCCGTTCCCCGCGCGGGCCGCCTGCAGCTGCACCAGGGTTTTCAGGTCCGTGGCAAAGCCGGTCGCCGGCCGCGCGCGGCCGTAGGCGCGGCCGACGTTGTCGTAGCGCCCGCCGTTGGCCACGGCCTCGCCGTGACCCGGCAGGTAGGCGGCGAACACGATGCCCGTGTGGTAGTGATAGCCGCGCAGTTCCGCGAGGTCGAAGTAGACATCGACCCCGGGGTGGTGCGCGCCCACCTGCGCCGCCACCGCGCGGAGGGTTTCCAGGGCGTCACTGACCGCCGGGGCCACCGGCGCGAGCTCGGCCGCCGCGCGGTCCAGCACCGAGGCGTCACCGTGCAGGTTGAGAAGCGCCGACAGCGAGTCCCGGGCCCGCGCGTCAGCCCCGGCGAGCACGGCCTCCAGGTCCGGGCGGGACTTGCGCTGCAGCGCATCGAACAACCGCTGCTCGGCTTCGCCGCTCAATCCGGCAGCCTTGGCCAGACCACGATAGATGCCCACATGCCCGAGATCCATATGCACATCCGGCACCTCGGCAAGCTCGAGCATTTCCAGCATCAGACTGATGACCTCGATATCACTGGCAGCAGACGCATCGCCATACAGCTCAGCCCCCAACTGGATAGGGCTGCGCGAGGTGGAAAGCGCCTGCGGCTTGGCATGCAACACACTACCGGCATAGCACAGGCGACTGGGACCTTCGCGACGCAGGGTATGCGCGTCGACCCGGGCCACTTGTGGCGTGATATCAGCCCGCAGCCCCATCTGGCGACCGGAAAGCGGGTCGATGACCTTGAACGTACGCAGATCCAGATCCTGCCCGGAACCGGTGAGCAACGACTCGAGAAACTCCACGTGCGGGGTGATGACCAGCTCGTAGCCCCAGCACTGGAACAGGTCCAGCA
>CAJWWA010000306.1 GCA_913048495.1 uncultured Halieaceae bacterium | reverse complement strand
CTTCGGGCAGGCGGCGACCGGCGCTGTCGACCCCGGGCCCGCGGTACGGGTACTCGGGGCGCTTCTGCGCAACGCCAGCCACTATCTCGGCCTGCTCGCGTCCGGTGTCAGCCTGCTTATTCTCTATGCCGGGCTTCTCGCCCTGCGGCTCGTGCCCCGTTTCCTGGCCAGCTTCGGGCTCTTTGCGGTGGCCCTGCAGCTGTACGCCATCGGCGGTGCGGTGCTCGGCGCGGAGGTGAACTTCGCGCTGCTCGCGCCGCTGGCGCTCAGCCAGCTGCTGCTGGCCCTCTGGCTGCTGGTGCGCGGCCTGCCCGGCTAGCGTTCGGCCAGCCCCGCCTGCTGCAGGCGCCAGAGGAGCACGTCGAGCCGGTCCTGGCCGAAGAAGGGCTCGCCGCGGAAGGCGCAGGTCGGCACGCCCCAGTGCCCGGCGGCTTCGTGGGCCGCCTGGTTGTCCTCGATCACGGCTTCCAGCCGGTCCGCCTCCACCTCGATCTGCCGGTCCAGGGCCGCGAGGTCGAAGCCGGCGCGGGCGGCGGCTTCGGCAAGATGGTCGCCCTCGTGCCAGTTCTTCGTGCCGCCCCAGATCACGCGTGCGATTTCGTCGGCAAAGGCGATGCCGTCGCCCTGCTCGGCGGCGAGGGCGCCCAGGCGCGTCAGCCGATGGATGTAGGGCTGCTCGTCCCCGGTCTGGCGCAGGCCGTTGTCATCGACGTACTGGTTGACCGGGTCCGGCTCGGGCCAGCTGATCGGCAGGTCGAGGTACTCCGCGCAGCGGATAAGGTCCGTAAGGAAGTAGCCGAGCCACTGCGGGTGCTGGTTGTGGAAGAACTCCGGTGTGCGGATGGCCAGAGGGTAGACCGGCCGGAAGTTCACCGTCAGCGCGTAGCGGCTCTGCCAGTCGCGCAGGCGCGGGGTCGCCAGGTAGGACCAGGGGCTGCGGAAGGACCAGAAGACGTCAATTTCCAGGGGGGCGGCCATGGCGGGACTCGTGCGGTTTTCCTGTGCGGAAACCATAGCACGGAAGCTGTTGGCAGTAGGCAGTTGCGGGGCCCACGCGAAGGGCGAGTATCCGCGGCAGCCGCAGGTCGCAAATTGCGAGACAAGCTAGGCAGGGCACTGACCCTCCGGTAGCATGGTCCATCAATTCTGCTTCCCACGGAGGTAAGCCATGCTTTCCCGCATCCTGGTCGTGTTTCAGTTGATCGTGTTCCTCGCGGCGACAGCGGCCCTGCCCGCCCGGGCCGCCGTCGTCAACACGGGCGAATACCTCGCGGCAGCGCGAGCCGAACAGTCTCTTGGAGCAGCCGGTGCTGCGCTCGCGCGGGCTGACGTGCAGGCGCAGTTGACGGCGCTCGGTGTCGATCCGCAGGACGCCCGGGCGCGGGTAGCCGCGCTGTCGCCGGCGGAACTGGCCC
This sequence comes from uncultured Halieaceae bacterium, assembly GCA_913048495.1. GTDB lineage: Bacteria > Pseudomonadota > Gammaproteobacteria > Pseudomonadales > Halieaceae > Pseudohaliea. Next base: position 2,604 of record CAJWWA010000306.1, on the reverse strand, counting down.
AGCTCAATGCGCGCCTGGACGAACTGCCTGCCGGGAGCAGTGTCCTCGGCCTGATCGGCGCGGTCTTTGTTGTGCTGCTGATCCTCGAACTCGTTGGCGTCACGGACGTTTTCAGCGGCGTCTGACATCGCCCGCGCGCGCCGTTGCCGGGTGCGCGCAGCGCTCATCGCTTCTCTGTTGCCGCTGCTCGGGTTGGCGGCTGGCTGCGCGCTCCTGAAGCCGGTCGAGCCGCCCACTGTTGAGGCGTCGGTCGAACTCGATGCCGTGCCATTTTTCCCCCAGGACCGATACCAGTGCGGCCCCGCCGCGCTGGCGACGGTACTGTCCGCCACCGGGCTGCCGGTGAGCGCGGAGGCGCTGGTCGATGACGTCTACCTGCCTGACCGTCGCGGCAGCCTCCAGGCCGAGCTGGCCGCGGCTGCCCGGCGCCACGGCCGGGTGCCGTTCCCCGTGGCGGCCGGCGAAGAGGCACTGGTGGCAGAGCTGCGGGCGGGGCACCCGGTACTGGTGCTGCAGAACCTCGGCCTCGATAGCCTGCCGCGCTGGCATTACGCCGTGGTCGTGGGTTACCGGGCGGAGGAGGCACACTGGGTCCTGCGCTCGGGGCGTGAGCGCCGGCGGCGCGAGAGCGTACGCGCCTTTCGCCGGCACTGGCGGGGCGCGGATCGCTGGGGGCTGGTGGTGCTGCCGCCCGGGCAGCTACCCGCGGTGGCGGGCCCCCGGGATGTCGTGGATGCGCTGGCCGCCGCCGAACCCGTGCTCGGCGCGGAGGCCATCCTCCCCGGCTGGACGCAGGCCAGCGCGCGCTGGCCCGGCGACGCCGACCTGGCGTTCGCCGCCGCCAACGGTCTGCGGGCCGCGGGGCGGCCGCAGGCGGCGCTTCGCCGTTACCGGCAGGCGATCGCGAACGACCCGCGGCACGCGGCGGCACGCAACAACCTCGCCGATCTCCTGCTAGCCTATGCCTGTGTCGGGCAGGCGCGTGCCGTACTCGCCCCCGCGCTGGCGGCGTTGGACGATGACGACCCTCTGCGCCCGGTCCTTGCCGCGACGGCCCGGGAAATCGAGCAGGCGGAGCCTGCCGCCTGTCGCCTGGAGAACACGCAGGAGGAATTGCAGCCTTGACCGAGAAGTCCCCGCCCGCCGGCCCCGGTGAGCAGCATCGTGCCTTGCTGGACGCCGCCGTGCGGGCTCCCTCCAGCCACAACACGCAGCCCTGGCTGTTCCGGCTCGAGCACGACGCGGTGCACCTGTTTGCGGACCGCACGCGGGCGCTGCCCGTCAACGATCCGGACGACCGCGAGCTCACCATCAGCTGTGGCTGTGCGCTCCTCAACCTGCGGGTGGCTGCCACGGCGGCGGGGCTGCGCGCCGCCTGTCGGTTGCTGCCCGACAGCGACACGGAAGACCTTCTCGCCACGGTGCATCTCGCCCCGGGTAGCGACGGCGCCGGCGACGCGGCGCTGGCCGGCGAGATCGGCCGCCGGCGCACACTGCGCAAGCGCTTCGACGACCGGGCGGTGCCCCCGGCCGTGCTTCGTGACCTGCTGCGCGCCGTGGAAGACGAGGGCGCCTGGGCGGTCGTCGTCGATGGCGAGGCGCAGCGACAGGCTGTCGCGTCGCTGGTGTCCGAGGGCGATGCGATGCAGTGGTCCAGCCCGCACTGGCGCCGCGAACTGGCGCAGTGGATGCACCCCCGGCGCCGTGGCGACGGCCTGGCGCTCGCCGGCATCGCCGCGCCCCTGGCGCAGGTGGTCGTGCGCACGGTGGACATGGGGACCGGCGTCGGCGCGAAGGATCATGCGCTGGCGGAGAATTCGCCGCTGCTCCTCGCCATCGGTACCGCCGGTGACGGCAGCGAAGACTGGCTCCGGGCCGGCCAGGCGCTGGAGCGCCTGCTGCTGGTCGCCTGCGGCCACGGCCTGCAGGCGGGCTACCTCAACCAGCCGCTGCAGCTCCCGGCGCTGCGCCACCGGCTCCAGCACCAGCTGGGGCACGACGGCTTTCCGCAGCTGCTCCTCCGCCTGGGCTACTGTGACGACCCGGGCGAGGCGTCGCCCCGGCGGCCGCTGGACACGGTGCTCGTCGCTGCCGATGACGGCCGGCACGAGACCCGCTAGTCGGGCTATCCCGTAACGCGTTCAGTGGCTTCCGCCGGGTCCTGGCGGTAGAAGCCGGACAGCTGCCGGTAGACGTCGGGAAAAGCGGCCCGGAGTCGCCCTGGCGCTTCGAAGAACTCCTCCGACAGCACGGCGAAGAACTCGCCCGGCGACTCCGCGGCGTACGGATCGATGGCGGTCTCCTGCCCGGCGTCCACCGCATCGCAGAGGGCCGCATAGGCGGCGCTGAAGGCCTCGGTCCAGGCCGCGGGGTCCATGTCGCGGTGCAGCGGCGGCATGCCGTTGGGGCCGCCGCTCAGCATGTCGAGCTTGTGCGCGAACTCGTGGAGGATGATCGCGCCGTCGAGGTCGCCGTCGGGTCCCGCCCAGGCGATGTCGCCCCAGGAGAGGATGCCCGGGCCCTGCTCCCAGGACTCGCCGGCCAGCTCCTGTCGGCTCTCGTGAAGCACACCGGCCTCGTCGTACTCCTGGCGGTCGACCAGGA
>CAJWWA010000305.1 GCA_913048495.1 uncultured Halieaceae bacterium | reverse complement strand
GGCCGAGGCCGCCGTTGCCGAGGCCAGCATCGCGCTCCTCCGCCTCCACGGTCTCCAGGTCGCAGGCAAAGGCCGCGACCGCGTCCCGCGCCTCGCCCTCGAGGCCGAGGGAGAGCAGTGCGTTGTGCAGGCTGCGGCCGATGAGGAACTCGAGGGACAGGTAGGCCACCCGCCGGCGGCCGTTGCCGGCCTGCTCCCGGGTGTCGCGCCAGCGGCCGACGAGGCGGTCGCGCAGGGCCAGCGCCAGGGCCTGGTAGAGGTAGTGATGATCGCCGCCGGTGCGGTCCTGGCCCAGGGTCAGGCGGTAGTGCCGGGCAACCGCCGCCGCCAGGGCCAGCCCGTCACCGTCAACCGCACTGTTACCACCGTCATTCCCGCTGACCAGGCTATCACTCACACCGCTCACGCTGCTGTCTCCTCCTCTTCCGCTGCATAGGGCCCGCTCGCCAGTAGCTGCAGCGACCGGCCCGCACAGGTCACCTCGGTACCGGATACCAACTCGCCCGTAAAGACCCAGGGCGCCCGCGCCGTATCCACGCGGCAGTGCCAGGGCCCGGGCGCCGGCAGCCTGAACGGCACCGGCGTCTCGCCGCCGTTAAGGACCAGTAACAGGGAGTATGGCTCACGATTGTGACCGCCGTCTTGCGACAGCAGGCAGCCGACGCAGGCGCGGGCCGGGTCGTGCCAGTCACCGTTGCCCGGTTCGCCGCCCTCCGGCGCGAGCCAGGCCAGGCGCTGGCCGTCGGCGTCCGCTTCGCGATGGCGGTAGCGGTCGGCGCGGAGCAGGGGCTCCCCGGCCCGCAGGGCGAGGAGCGCCCGGGTGAAGGCCAGCAGCTCCTCGTCCGCCTCCGCCCAGGCCAGCCAGCTGGTGGCGTTGTCCTGGCAGTAGGCATTGTTGTTGCCGCCCTGGCTGCGGCCCAGCTCGTCGCCGGCCTGGAGCATGGGCACGCCCTGGGAGAACAGCAGCGTCGCCAGGCAGTTGCGCGCCTGGCGGGCGCGTCGCTCGCGGATCGCCGGGTCGTCGCTCGGGCCCTCGTGGCCGTTGTTGTCACTGAAGTTCTCGCCGTGGCCGTCCCGGTTACCCTCGCGGTTGTCCCGGTTGTGGCGCCGCGCGTAGCTGACCAGGTCGCGCAGGGTGAAGCCGTCGTGGCTGGTAACGAAGTTGATGCTGGCCCAGGGCGCCCGGCCGGCCCCTTCGAAAAGATCGCCGGAGCCGTGCACGCGCCGCGCCAGTTCCGGCAGCTCACCGTCGTCGCCGCGCCAGAAGCGGCGCAGGCTGTCGCGGTAGCGGTCGTTCCACTCGGCCCAGCCCGGGGGAAAGCCGCCCAGCCGGTAGCCCTCCGGACCGACGTCCCAGGGCTCGGCGATGAGCTTGCGCCCGGCGAGCAGCGGATCCTCCGTGAGCTGCCTGAGCAGCGCGGCGTGGGGATCGACGCCGTGCGCACCGCGCGCGAGCACCGGGGCGAGGTCGAAGCGGAAACCGTCCACCCCCATCTCGCCGGCCCAGTAGCGCAGGCTGTCGAGCACCAGGCGCCGCACCGCCGGGTGATCGCTCGCCAGGGTGTTGCCGCAGCCCGTGTCGTTCACGTAGCTGGCCGGGTCGCCGTGCTCGAGGCGGTAGTAGCTCGCGTTGTCGATACCGCGGAGCGACAGCGTCGGCCCGCTGTCACCGCCCTCCGCCGTGTGGTTGTAGACCACGTCCAGGATCACCTCGAGCCCGGCCTCGTGCAGCCGTTCGACCATGGCCAGGAACGCCCCGGGGCCGGCGCCGCCCAGATAGGCCGGGTGCGCGGCGAAGAAAGACACCGGGTTATAGCCCCAGTAATTGCTGAGCCCCCGCTCGACCAGGAAAGGCTCGTCGGCGAAGGCGAAAACCGGCAGCAGCTCCACCGCCGTGATCCCGAGCGCCTTCAGGTAGGCGACGGTGGCGTCGGCGCCGAGGCCGGCCACGGTGCCCCGCTCGGCGTCGGACAGCGCGGGGTGCCGCTGCGTAAAGCCCTTGAGGTGCAGTTCGTACAGGCGCGTATCGGCCCAGGCCGTGCGCGGCCCCTCGGCCGGCGCGGAGCGTTCCCCGGTAACGATCCCGAGCGGCACGTGGGGCGCGCTGTCGACCGGGTCCGGGCCGGCGCCGGCTTCGCCCCCGGCCTGCACCGGGTGCCAGCGGCAGGCCCGGTCGAGCGCCCGTGCGTACGGGTCGATAAGCAGCTTGGCCGGATTGAAGCGATGGCCCAGGGCCGGGGCCCAGGGCCCGTGGACGCGGTAGCCGTAGCGCTGCCCGGGACCGACGCCCGGCGCGAAGCCGTGCCAGCGATCGCCGTCGCGCCCCGGCAGGGGCAGGCGCGCCAGCTCCCGCTCGCCGCGCGCGTCGAACAGGCACAGCTCCACCTGCTCCGCATGCGCGGAGAAAAGGGCAAAGTGGGTTCCCTCGGCGGTGCAGGTCGCACCCGGCCGGGTCGGGTCTCCGGGGAGGAGTTCCAGGATGGTCACCCCTGATCAGTCAGCCACAACCACCCTAGTGTAGTGCGCCGCCGATGCCGCTGGCCATGCGCGGTGCCGGAACCGGCGAGCGGAAAGCTTGCCCGGGGCCGGCATCGAGCGCCGGGCCCGGGCACAGTCTCCTTCAGCGATCGCCGTCGCGGCGCAGCTTGTAGCGGTAGAGGTTGGGCGATGCACACTGGGTGACGCCGTCCATCAGCTCGTTGGCCTTCATCCAGCCGCCCTGGTTGAAATAGGCATCGAAGCCGGCACCGAGCGTGGCGAAATCGTCCCAGCTCTCCACGTGGTAGTAGTCGAACTCCACGTCCCCGAAGCCCAGGGCGGGCAGGAACAGCCAGCTCGCGGCGGGCGAACCCATATCGGCCATCGCCGAGCCCATGGCGCCGTGGGCGGCCGCGGCATCCCGGAGCGACACGCCATCCTCCAGCGTGCAGCGGGAGAACCAGGTTACGCCGGCCTCGGGCCAGCCGTCCGCCGGGGCGCGGACCGTGGTCACCGATGCCAGGTTGTTGACGCAGTCCGCCGTCTCGTTGAACAGCTTGCCCACGTCGTCGTCGTCGTCGAACCAGTTGTCCCAGCTCTTGCCGAACATCGCGCCACTGCTCCAGCCGCCGATCCAGGCAAAGTCGAGCTCGTTGTCCTCGCGGAACACCGGCGCGAAGGTCCAGTAGGTATAGTCCTTGTCCTTTCTCTTTAGCCACTTGTTGAACGCCTCCGTGAGTTCATCGAGGTCGTCCCAGCTCTTGTCCTCCTTGAAGCTGCACGCCATCATCTCCACGGGCGTGAACGCGAGCGCCGCATCGTCCTGCGCATGGGCCGGGCCCGTGAAGGCGGTGCCTGCAGCGCCCGCTACTGCCAGTGCCAGTACACCGCTGATTGTCTTGCCTGCCATTGCTGTTACCTCGTCTATTGTTGGAATCATCGGGTACAGAAACGGGGCAGCCGCCTAAAAGGCCCCGAAGCCTTGAGCTTAGACCACCGCGGGTGCCTGTCAAAAAGGAACGGTGGTCATGGCGCGGCAAGCCCTGCATAGTGAACGGCTAGACTCACAGCGTTACCCGGTAGCACCATGCATATCCCACTCGAGGATCGCGCCAGCGGCGTGCTCCTGCACATCACTTCCCTGCCCTCGCCCTGGGGCGTGGGCGACCTGGGCGAGCAGGCACGCGCCATGGCGAGGCGGCTGGGCGCCGCGCGCCAGCGCTACTGGCAGGTGCTGCCGCTGAACCCGACGAGCGATGCGGCGGGCGAATCCCCCTACTTCAGCCCATCTTCCCGCGCGGGCAACCCGCTGCTGCTCAGCCTCGAGGACCTCGCCGCCGACGGCCTGCTCCGCACCGCCGAGCTCGCCGCGGCGCCGGCCGTCGAGGAAGGCCGCGCGGACTTCGCCCGCGCCCGCGCGCTGAAACTGCCGCTCCTGCAGGCGGCGGCGGAACGCTTTGCCGCGGACGGTGACGACGACGGCTACCGCGCCTTCTGCGAGCGCGAAGCCGACTGGCTCGACGACCACGCCCTGTTCACGGCGCTGAAGGCCCGGGACCCGCGCAGCTGGAGCGACTGGCCGG
>CAJWWA010000304.1 GCA_913048495.1 uncultured Halieaceae bacterium | reverse complement strand
ATCCACGCCCCGATATTATGGCCATGCTGCTGGACGAGGCCGCCGCCGCCGCGGCTGCCGGCGAGGTACCTGTCGCCGCCGCGGTCACGGACGCAGAGGGCGCCGTCATCGCGTTGGCACAGAACCGCATGCGGCGGGACGGCAGTGCGCTGCATCATGCCGAGATGCTGGTCCTTGCAGACGCGCTGGCGCTGCGCGGCAGCGAACGGCTGGAGGATTGCGACCTGTGGGTGACGCTGGAGCCCTGCACCATGTGCGCCGGGGCGATTGCCCATGCGCGGATCAGGCGGCTCTATTTCGCGGCGCGGGATGAAAAGGCCGGGGCGGTTGAATCGGGTGTCCGTTTCTTCGACAGCCCGTCATGCCATCATCATCCCGAAATCTATGGCGGGCTGTCCGAGGCCGCGGCAGCGGCCCAGCTGAAGGCATTCTTCGAACAGCGCCGCTAGGGCAGGCTCAGCCGGCGGCGATGTCGCGGCGGCGGAAATCCGCCACGGTGGTGATGCCCGTGCGCTCGGCGATCGTGCTCGGGTCGCCGAGCTGCAGCGTGAAGGGGGCATCGCCCTCGGGACGGTGGCGGACGGTCTGGCCGTGGGAGCCGATGGCGCTAACCCGGGCCGCGTCGATCCCGCTCTGCTCAAGGACGGCGAGGGCGGTATCCGCGAAGGCCACGGCCACGGCGCGGTCGACCCGGCCGACCTCGTCGAGGCCGTCGTCACCGGGCGTGCACAGGGTGGCGATCGCGTCACGGAGCGCGGGCGGGTGGGGTCGGCCGAGCGTAGCGAGGACGTCGAAGCGATTGCTCCCGCGGTCAGTGTCGAAAGCGAGCAGTGCCGCGTCGACGCCGTCGACGCTGGTGCCGGACATCAGGCCCAGGTAGTAGGCCGGGGCCACGGCGGATCAGGGCGCAGCGGTGGCGGTGCCGGTGCTCGGGCCCCCGGCGCTGGCGAGGCGGGTATCGGACTGGCGCTGGGCCAGCTGCTGGCTCACCCCGGTGATGGCGCTGCGGAAGGCCGGCATCTCTGCCGAGGCCAGTGACTTGGCCTTGGGCAACAGCTTGTGGACCGTGCGCGGATTGCGGTGCACGCCATCCACGAGGAATTCGTAGTGCAGATGCGGACCGGTGGCGGCGCCCGTGGAGCCCACGGTGCCGATGACCTGGCTCTGCACCACCCGCTGGCCCTGGCGGACCTTGCGCTTGTTCAGGTGCAGGTACTTGGTGACGAAGCGCTCGCCGTGCTGGATGAACACGTAGTTGCCGTTGGCGCGGGTGTAACCGGCCTCGATCACCCGGCCGTCACCGGAGGCGAAGACCGGCGTGCCGCGGGGTGCAGCGTAGTCGGTGCCGCGGTGCGGGCGCGTGGTCTTGTAAATCGGGTGCAGGCGCTTCAGGTTGAAGTTGGAACTGATGCGGGTGAAGTCCACCGGGGCCATCAGGAAGGCCTTGCGCATGCTGACGCCGTTCTCGTTGTAGTAGCTCGCCTGCCCCGCGCTGTCGGTGTAGCGGAAGGCGTTGAAGGTCTCGCCCTTGTTGGTGAAGGAAGCGGCGATGATATTGCCCTCGTCGAAGCGCTCACCGTCGAGATACAGCTCTTCGTAGAGCACGTGCATGGTGTCGCCCTTGCGCGGGTCGAGCGCGAAGTCGATGACGCCGCCGAAGAGATTGGCCAGCTCCATCACCAGGTTGCTCGACAGCCCCGCGTCGCGACCAGCGAGGAACAGGGAGGTGTCGATCTCGCCAGAGGCCCAGGCCAGGCGCACTTCCGGCTCGCGGTCGATGCGCTCGCTGGAGTAGCCGCCGTCCATACGCCGGTAAACGACGCTGTGCAGCGGGTCGATGACGTGGCGTACGGCCGCCAGCTCGCCGGCATCGTCGGCCAGGAAGCCGATGGTCTGGCCGGGGTAGATGCGCTCGAGCGCCTTGCCCTGGGGGGCGGTGTGCACGATGCGGTAGACGTCGCCATCGCCGTAGCCGGCGCGCTTGAAGAGCAGGGAGAGGTTGTCGCCGGACTGGACGATGAGCTCGCGCCAGGCCGGGGCGGGCGCCGGCTCGGGCGTTTCCGGCGGCTCGGCGGCGGCCTCGGTCTCGGTCGGGGCCGGTTCCTCGATGGCCGCGGTGTCGACGCCGCTTTCGGCCACCTCGATGGCGGCATCCATGGCGCCGGGCAGCTCTGCGTCCGCGGAGCGGTTCGCCTCCACGTCGCCGCCGGGGGCCACGAGGGCGGCAATTGCGACGGCAGCAGTCAGCGCGGCCACGGCCAGCAGGTGGCGGTGAGAAACGCGGGGTCGCTGTGCCAGCGGCGTTGCGCCGCGCGGCGCTTTCTTGAATTGCATTGGCTCGTGCCCGCAGGAATGCTGGTTGAAGTATAACGCAGGATGCCGCTACCGCCCGGCAGTTGCAATCCATGGTCGTTGGGGTATCTTGCGCCCTCCTTTTACTACGTGCCGTCCACCCGCCGGGATGACAGCCCGTGCGGCAAGCATGAACCGCAGCCAAGAGCAGCAACCATGAGTAGTGCACTGATTGCCGACCTGCGTGCGCGCGGGCTCCTGTTCCAGGTCGCCGGGGAGGAGGCACTCCCCGGCTGGCTCGATGGCGGCATGCGCACTCTTTACTGCGGCTTCGACCCCACGGCGGACAGCCTGCACATCGGCTCACTGGTACCGCTGCTGACCCTGCAGCGCTTCCAGCGGGCGGGGCATCGGCCCATCGCCCTGGTGGGTGGCGCCACGGGTCTCATCGGTGACCCGAGCTTCAAGGCGCAGGAGCGACAGCTGAACACCCCCGAGGTCGTCGGCGGCTGGGTGGAGAAGATCCGCGACCAGGTCTCCCGCTTCATCGATTTCGACGCCGGGCCGCGGTCGGCCCTGGTGGTGAACAACCTCGACTGGACGCAGGGCATGGACGTGCTGACCTTCCTGCGCGACATCGGCAAGCATTTCTCGGTCAACGCCATGGTGCAGAAGGAATCCGTGCGCCAGCGGATCGAGCGCGAGGGCGCCGGTATCAGCTACACCGAGTTCAGCTACATGATCCTGCAGGCGCTCGATTTCGCCGAGCTGGCCAACCGCCACGACTGCACCCTGCAGCTCGGCGGCTCGGACCAGTGGGGCAACATCACGGCCGGCATCGACCTGTCCCGGCGCCTGCACGGCAAGCAGGTGTACGGCCTGACGCTTCCCCTGATCACCAAGGCCGACGGCACCAAGTTCGGCAAGACCGAGAGTGGCACCATCTGGCTGGACCCCGCGCGCACCTCGCCCTATGCCTTCTACCAGTTCTGGCTGGGCACCGCGGACGCGGATGTCTACCGCTTCCTGCGCTACTTCACGTTCCTGGACGTGGCCGAGATTGAGGCCATCGAGCGCGCCGACGCGGAGCGCCAGGGGCGCCCGGAGGCACAGGGGGTGCTCGCCCGGGAGGTGACCCGGCTCGTGCACGGCGATGCGGGGCTGGCCGCGGCCGAGCGTATCACCCGCTGCCTCTTCGACGGCGACCTCGAGAGCCTGTCGGCGGACGACTTCGCCCAGCTGCGCCTCGATGGCCTGCCGGCCAGCGCCCTGGACCGATCGGCGCTCCCCGAGACGCTGACCCAGACCCTGGTCGAGGCGGGCATGGCGAAGTCCGGCAAGCAGGTCAAGGATGCGCTCGGCAACAGCGCCGTGCTGGTCAACGGCCGGGCCCTGTCCCGGGACGACAACGCCGACCCCGCGGGCTGCTTCGCGGCCGAGCGGGCCCTCCACGGGCGCTTCTACCTGGTGCGCCTGGGGAAGAAGAAATACCACCTCTTCGAGGCCGCCTGACCTGCATCAAGAGCGGCCTCAAAAAAAGATGTAATCACCGCTTGCCAGCGGGGGTTCCGACTGTATAATACGCCTCCCGGTCGAGACACGATCTCGGCGGGTAACGCCCGGCCCGGCGCCGAGCGAGCTGCTTAACAGACAGATGAAGACAGATGTGTGGGCACTTGTTGGATTGGTAGCTCACTCTCTTGGGTTTGTCCCGGGGAGCAAAGTTATCAGACACAAGTGACTCATCGATTCATTTATGAATCATTGATTCTGATGTGTCTGAGC
>CAJWWA010000303.1 GCA_913048495.1 uncultured Halieaceae bacterium | reverse complement strand
CAGCCCTGCTCGACCTCGCCAGCGCACCCCGGGGGAGTCTCGCGGCGCTGTTCCAGCGCTACGGGGAACTGCCCCGGAGCGAGGCCGAGGACCTCGCCGGCGCTGTGGTAGAGTGGCGCCAGCGTGACCGCCGGGGTGCCGGGGGCGGAGCAGGTTTCAATGCCGTGGAGGATGTTTTGCGGGTACCGGGGGTAACCAGGTCGCTACTCGATTCGGTGCGGGATCTCGTCACCGTAGCGGGCGGTGGCGTGCCAAATGCCGCGGGCCTTGCCTGGGTCGCCGCGCAGGCACCCGGCCGCATCGCCGCGGGCGACGCCCCCCCGGATGCGCCCGGCGGACGCGGCGCGCTGCCCGCCCTGGCTAACAGCTATCGCATCGACGCCCTGGTGCCGGTAGGCGAGCGCGTCTGGCTGCGCCGCCGCTGGATGTCCCTGGGCGGCGGATCTTCCAGCGGTTTCCCCTGGGCAACGCAGCGGGTCGAGGCGGTGCGCGCGGTCGGGGTGACTCCGTGATCGCGGACCAGCAGTGGTACCTCTTCGGCTACGACATGCGCAACCTCGGCCGCCACTGGGTTGCGGCCTGGCGCGATCTCGTCTTCGGTCTCGACTCGCCACTGCGCCGCCGCCTCGACGAGGTCGTCCTCCTCGAGCGTGAAGACTCGTTGACGCCCTACCATGCCGGTGCGCCGGTCGATCCGGCTGAGGCCTCCTCCGCGGCCTGTCGAGCGCTCTCCCTGCCGGCGGAGCTCACGCTTCACAAGCGCCTGACGCTGCCGCTGGCGGCGGAGGCCGATCTGCAGTCCGCGCTCGCCATGGAGGTGGCCGCGCACAGCCCGTTCACCGCCAACGACACCGCGTGGGGCTGGCGGCTCGCCGGCCGCAGCGACAGCGGGCTCGCCGTCGACCTGGCCATTGCCTCGCGCAGTGCCGTGCTGGGCCTGCTCGCGCGGCGGCCGGAAGCGGAGGATCGCGGCGCGCTCGAGGTCTGGGCGGAAGTCCCCGACGGCGTGGTGGTACTGGAAGGATTCGGCGAGGGGCGCCGCGAGGCGCACTACCGGCAGCGGCTGCGCCGGGTCGGCCTGATGGCCGCGGGGATTCTCGTGCTCCTGTTGCTACTCGCCGGTGGCTACGCCCTCGGCAAACAGCTCGAGCTCGCCCGCGTCGAAGCCCTGGCCGCGGAGACGGAGCGCGCCTCGGGCGAAGTCCGGGAGCTGCGCGAGGCGATCGCCGATGCCAACCGCCAGCTCCTCGCCGCGCGTGAGATCACCGCGCAGTACCCGAGCCCGCATCGGGAGCTGGCCCGGCTGACCCGGCTCCTAGGCGATGAGGCCTGGGTGGCGCACTTCTCATCCAGCGGCGACATGATCCGCATTCGCGGGCGCGCGGCCGATGCCGCGGGCGTGATGCAGGCGCTCTCTGCCGAGCCGGCCTATGCCGAGGTCACCGCGCCGCAGGCAATCAGCCGGGTGGGCAACAGCGACGAGGACCAGTTCTATCTCGACCTGCGCATCGCTGAGGGTGTTGCCTCGGGGAGCGCTGCGGAGGACGGGCCGTGAACTGGCTCCGGAGCAACCGCCGAAGCACCCTGATTATCGGCGCCACGCTGCTGGTCCCGGCTTACCTTTACCTGTCGCTGCTGTTCAAGCTGGTGGCCGTCGGCGTCGGCCACGGTGAGCGTATCGATGACCTGCGCCCCCGCATTGCGCGGCTGCAGGGCCTGGTCGAGCACGAGGCGTCGCTGCGCGATGCGGCGGGCGAAGTCTCCCAGCGCCTGGCGGCGCTTGGCTACCCGCCGGCGGAGGACACCACCGCCGTCGCGGCGGAACTGCAGGCGCAGGTCCGGCGCGTGCTTGCAGAGGCCGGGCTGGAGGTGTCGAACAGCCAGGTGCTGCCCGCACGGCAGGACGAGGCGTTCGACCTGGTGGGCCTCAAGGTGACGGCGAAGGGCCCCATGCCGGCCCTTGATGCCGCTCTCGCGGGCCTGGGTGCATTCCGGCCGATGCTGCTGGTCGACTCCCTCGATGTGTATCCGACGCGCACCCGCGCGCGGGGCAACCAGGAGCCCGCGCCCCAGGAGGTCACCGCCGTGATCGAGGTGCTCGCGCTGCGGAGGCTGCAGTGAACCGGCTGCTGGCGCGCTACCGGGTCGACGTTGATCCCCTGCGCTCCGAGCGGCGGGTGGAACTCGTCCTCCTGGCGACGGCGGCACTGCTGCTGCTCACGGTGCTTTACGTTGCGGCGCGGATCGCCATGGCGACGACGATCCGGCCCGTCGCGCCGGCGCCGGACAGCGTGCGCGTGGCCGCGCTGCAGGGCGCCGGCGCCCTGCCCGCCGAGGAGCGGGAAGCCATCGTCCGCCGGCCCCTGTTCTGGGCCGAGCGCCGGCCGACGGAGGAGGTGGCGCCGGTCGAGGCGGTGGCGCAGGGCGCGGCGGAGAATCGCGCTGCGGCGCCGCGGCTCAAGGATGTCACGGTCCGCGGCATTTATGGCTCCGGCGACAGCGGTGGCGTGATCCTCACCGGCAAGAACCGGGAACTGCGCCTCGCCGTCGGCGAGGAGATCGAGGGCTGGCGTCTCGAGCGCGTCGACGGCAACAGCGCGACCTTCGTCAGCGGCGGCGAGCGCGACCGCCGGGAGCTGGTACCGGCGGTCATCGAGGTGCCCCAAGAACCCGCGGCGCAGGCGGCGGCGCAGACCGAGCCCGGGCCGTCGCCTGCCGAGGCGGGCGGTGAAGAGCGATTGACCCTGGGCGGGTCGTGAACAAGGTGTCCTCTAGCAGGTGCCATGACAAGCCGGGGCCCGGATCCCGGCAAACCATTGGGAAAAGAGCATGTTGAAGATCATCCCCGGCGTGTTGTGCGGTGCCCTGCTCGCAGGGTGCGCGGGCATCGACAGGACGCCCGCCGTGGCTTCGGCCGCCGAAGATTCGCCCGCTCGCCCCGCCGAGCGGCCGCTGTCGGCCGATGCCCGTTCCCTGGCGGAGGAAAAGCGCGAGGCGGCGGCGCGCAGCGAGCCCACGCTCTATAAAGGTAGCGACCGGCAGGTGAGGCTGCCGGAACCCCAGTCCCCGGTGCGCTTCGTCGGCGAGGACGTGAGCCTCAACTTCGAGCAGGCGCCCCTCGCGGAAGTGGTGCAGGCCGTCATGGGCGATATCCTCAAGCTCGACTACATCGTCGACCACCCGGTGCAGGGCAAGGTCACGCTGCGCACGCGCACGCCGATCCCGCGGGACCAGCTGCTGGGCATCGTCGAGTCGCTGCTGAAGGCCCACAACGCGCTGCTCATCCGCGGCAAGGATGGCCGCTACCTGGTGACCGGCTCTCAGCAGGCCGTGCGCCTGTCGCCGCAGGTGACCAGCGCGCAGGATGATTTCGCCGGCTACAGCACCATCATCGTGCCGCTGCAGTACATCAGCGCCTCCGCCATGGCGGATATCCTGCGCCCGGTCGCGGACCAGTCGGCCTTCGTGCGCATCGACAATGCGCGCAACCTTCTCATGCTGGCCGGGACCCGCGCCCAGCTCACCGGCTGGCTCGACATCGTTTCCACTTTTGATGTCGATATGCTGGCGGGCATGTCCGTCGGCATCTTCCCGCTGGAGAACGCCAACGTCGTGGAGACGGCCGGCGCGATCAACGACCTCATGGCCGCCGCCGGTGGCGAGGGCGGCGACATTACCGGGCTGGTTCGCGTGCTGCCGGTGGAGCGGCTGAACAGCATCCTGGTGGTTACGCCGCGCTCCGAGTACTTGGAGCGGGTCGGCCAGTGGATCGAGCGGCTGGATGTCAACCCGGACTCGCGCTTCGAGCGCCGCCTGTACGTCTTCCCGGTACAGAACACGACTGCCGAGCGCCTGGCGAAGCTGCTCCAGGGCATTTACGCCGGTGGCAGCGGCACCAGCGTGATCGACAGCGGCGGTACCACGGGCACGCGCGGCGGCATCGGTGGCACGGACCGCAGCGTCGCGCCGGGCATGTCGCCGGAGTCGATCAGCGGCGGCACCAGCGGCCCCTTGGTGCGCGCGATGTAGAACCAGTAAGCGCCGAGCACCAAGATCAGTTCGACCGGCATGGCAAGCGAAGGCGAATTCCACAGTCCGAAGCCAAGACGGTA
>CAJWWA010000302.1 GCA_913048495.1 uncultured Halieaceae bacterium | reverse complement strand
CCAGGCCCTCGAACACCAGGTCCTGCCGGTACTCGGCCCCGACCAGGGGCGTCAGCGCGAGAAGCGCCTCGCCACCGCCGCCGCTCGCGATGACCGTCGGCGCCGGGCCGCTGGCAGCCGCTTCAGCCAGCGCCAGCTGCAGCGCGCCCACCTGGGCCAGCGCGATACCGCGGTGGACACAGTCGGCGGTGGAACGGCCGGGGGCAAGGGAATCGGCCGCGCCTGCCTCGAAACGCACACGATCGGTGTCGGCAAGCAGCGCCCGGGCCATGAGCGCCGTGCCGGGAATGATATAGCCGCCCTCGTGGCAGCCGTCGGCAGCGACCAGGTCGATGGTCAACGCGGAGCCTGCGTCGACCACACAGAGGCGCTCGCGGCACCGGGCCCGGGCCGCGACCATGGCCAGCCAGCGGTCCACACCCATGCGCCCGGGGTCCGCATAACTGTTGACGAGGTCGCCGCTGCGCGCGGCGGCGCGGGCGAACCAGGGCTCGACGCCGAAGCGGTCACGCACGCGGCGAGCGAGCGCGGCTTCCGTCGCCTCGCCGGCCACGCTGGCGACCTGCACGGCGGCAACGGTCGCGGGCTGCGCCAGCCAGGCCTCGTCCGCCGGCGCGCAGGCGCCGCGGCCCAGCACCGTTTCGCCACCCGGCTCAGCGCCGCCCTCGATGAGACGCCACTTCAGGCGGGTGTTGCCGAGATCCAGCTGCAGTATGGGGTGCCCGCTCATTTACTGGCGCCTCAGGGACACCTCGCCCCCGTGGATCGGGCGCAGGCCGGTGGTTGTCTCTAGGCGCAGGGCGCCGCGCTCGTCCACGCCACGGGCAACGCCCGCGAGCCGGGTCTCACCGGAGAGCACCTGGACCGGCTCGCCGGCGAAGGCGTCCAGCGCCTCCCAGCGCGCCCGCCAGGGCTCGAAGCCCTGGCTGCCGAAGGCACCGAGCAGGGGCAGCACGCGTCCGAGCACCGCCGCCAACAGCCGGCTGCGCGAGGGCGGCACACCCTCCGAGAGGCTTGCGAGGTCCGTCCAGGGCTGGTCGATGGTGCTTGCGGCGTCATCGGGCATGCGCACGTTGAGGCCCATGCCCACCACGGCCCGGCAGGGGCCGTCGGCGTCGCCGCTCATCTCGATGAGTACGCCGCCGAGCTTGGCATCCCCGGCGAGGAGATCGTTCGGCCACTTCAGGGCAACCCCCTTGATGCCGAGATCCGCCAGAGCCTCGGCGAGGGCGACCCCCACGGCCAGGCTCAAGCCCTCGAGCGCGGCTGCGCCCTGGGCAAAGGTCCAGCCAACGGACACATAGAGATTGCGGGCGAAGGGGCTCGCCCAGCTGCGGCCCCACCGGCCCCGCCCGGCGAGCTGGCGCTCGGCGGCGCAGACCCGGGCGAGACCGACCGGGTCGGGTGCCTCGCGCAGGAGCGCGGCGTTGGTGGAATCCACGCTGTCGACGATCGTGAGCCCGGCCAGCAGTGCCGCGGCCTCCGCGGGCAGGGCCGCCCGCACGGCGGCCTCGTCGAGCAGGTCGAGCCCCCCGGGGATGCGGTAGCCGCGGCCGCGCACGGATTCCAGCTCGATACCCAGGGCATCGAGGTGGGCGAGCTGCTTCCACACCGCGGTGCGGCTGACGCCGAGCTCCCCGGCCAGCACTTCGCCGGAGTGGAACTCGCCGTCCGCGAGCCGCCTGATCAGGTCTGCCTGGGCCATGGAATCGCGCCTTGCCGTGGAGCGCGCATCGTACCGCAAGGGACCTCGGCCTGTATCCGCACGCCCTCGCCTTGCTTTACGTTAACGTAAACGTGATCTAGACTTCCGCCTATCGCGCTGACGCAGGCAGGGCCATGGGCGAACGCAGCTACAGCATCTCGGAGCTGGCCCGGGAATTCGGCATCACCACCCGGACCATCCGCTTCTATGAAGAGAAGGGCTACATCCACCCACGCCGGGAAGGCCGCCAGCGCCGCTATACCCCGGCGGACCGGGTGCGTATCAAGCTGATCCTCCGCGGCAAGCGCATCGGCCTTTCCCTCGCCGAGAGCGTCGAGATCATCGACATGTACGAGCCCGGCGCCAGCAACGCCGCGCAGCTCGCCTCTCTCATCGAACGCATCGCAGAGCGGCGGACCCGGCTCCTCCGCCAGCGTGCCGACCTCGACGCCATGCTCGAAAGCCTCGACCAGGTGGAGCGCCTCTGCCGCGAGGCCCTCGAGGACCGCCGCGCCGAGGACAGCGCGCGCGCCGCCGCCACCGCCAGCCCCGCAAGGAGACACGCATGAACACCGGCTACCCCACCCTGAACTTCGGCCTGGGCGAAGAGATCGACATGCTGCGGCAGTCCGTCTACCAGTTCTGCCAGAAGGAGATCGCCCCGCGGGCCGCGCAGATCGACCGCGACAACGAGTTCCCGGCCGACCTCTGGCCGAAGTTCGGCGAGCTGGGCCTCCTCGGCATCACCGTGGATGAAGCCTACGGCGGCAGCGGCATGGGCTACCTCGCGCACAGCGTGGTCATGGAGGAAATCAGCCGCGCCTCCGGCTCCGTGGGCCTGTCCTACGGCGCCATGTCCAACCTCTGCCTGAACCAGATCCAGAAGAACGGCAGCGAGGAACAGAAGGCGAAGTACCTGCCGAAGCTCTGCACCGGCGAACACGTGGGCGCGCTGGCCATGTCCGAGCCCAATGCCGGCTCCGACGTCGTCTCCATGAAGCTCGCCGCCCGCCGCGACGGCGACGACTACGTGCTCAACGGCAACAAGATGTGGATCACCAACGGCCCGGACGCCGACGTCTACGTCATCTACGCCAAGACCGACCCGGCCGCCGGTGCCCGCGGCATCACCGCCTTCATCGTCGAGCGCGACTTCCCGGGCTTTTCCCGCTCGCCCAAGCTCGACAAGCTCGGCATGCGCGGCTCCAACACCTGCGAGCTGGTCTTCGAGGACTGCCGCGTACCCGCCGAGAACGTCATGCGCGGCGAAGGCGAGGGCGTGAAGATCCTCATGTCCGGCCTCGACTACGAGCGCACCGTGCTCTCCGGCGGCCCCGTGGGCATCATGCAGGCCTGCATCGACGAGGTGCTGCCTTACCTGCACACCCGCGAGCAGTTCGGCCAGCCCATCGGCACCTTCCAGCTCATGCAGGGCAAGCTCGCCGACATGTACGCGGACCTCAACGCTTGCCGCGCCTACCTCTACGCCGTGGCCGCCGCCTGCGACCGCGGCGAGGAGACCCGCCAGGACTGCGCCGCAGTCATCCTCTATACCGCCGAAAAGGCCACCCAGCTCGCCCTCGAGGCCATCCAGGCCCTGGGCGGCTTCGGCTACACCAACGAGTCCAACGCCGGGCGGCTGCTGCGCGACGCCAAGCTCTACGAGATCGGCGCCGGCACCTCGGAGATCCGCCGCATGCTCATCGGCCGCGAACTCTTCAACGCCTCCGCCTGAGGACGACACCATGCCGACCCTCATCAGCCAGGCCGACCTCGCCGGCCCCGAGGCCGACGCCAACGAACAGGCCCTGCGCGCCCAGGTGGGCGACCTGCGCACACTCGTCGCCCGCCTCGCCCGGGGCGGCGGCGAGCGCGCCCGGGCGCGCCACGTGGAGCGCGGCAAGCTCCTGCCGCGCCAGCGCCTGGAGGCCCTCCTCGACCCGGGCACGCCGTTCCTCGAGCTGTCGCAGCTCGCAGCCCACGAGGTCTACGACGACGACGTGCCCGGCGCCGGCCTGATCACCGGCATCGGTCGGGTCGAGGGCGTGGAGTGCATGATTTTCGTGAACGACGCCACGGTGAAGGGCGGCACCTACTACCCGCTCACCGTGAAGAAGCAGGACCGGGCCCAGCGCATCGCCGCCGAGAACCGGCTGCCCTGCCTCTACCTCGTCGACTCCGGCGGCGCCTTCCTGCCCCTGCAGGACCAGGTCTTCCCGGACCGCGAGCACTTCGGCCGCGCCTTCTACAACCAGGCCCGCATGTCCGCCGCAGGCATTCCGCAGATCGCCGCGGTACTCGGTTCCTGCACCGCCGGCGGCGCCTACCTGCCGGCCATGGCCGACGAATCGATCATCGTCCGCGAGCAGGGCACGATCTTCCTCGGCGGCCCCCCGCTGGTGAAGGC
>CAJWWA010000301.1 GCA_913048495.1 uncultured Halieaceae bacterium | reverse complement strand
GCGGTGCCCTGTCCGGGGCTGCACCGACCCGAGCAGAACGACAAGCAAGGGTTGCGCCAGCCGCACCCGGGGTTACCGCACCGGCTGTGCCGTGCCCGGCCCGCCGCGGTCCCGCCCGGGCACCGCGATCCGCCGCTACTGCCGAGCAACTTCCGGGTACAGCGCCGCCAGGCGGGCCAGCAGCGCATTGCCGGCGCCCGTGGGTGTGCGCGTGTCCTCGAGGGCGCGCTGCAGCGTCTCGACGATGCTGTTGAACTGCGCGCGGCTGATGTCCATGCCGCGGTGGGTGGCCGCCATGCTGTCACCGCTGTACTCGCAGGGGCCGTCGCTCAGCTCGCAGAGATGCTCGATGAACTTTTCCCGGAAGCGCTCGATATCCGTGTTGCGGAACAGCGGCAGGGAGCGCTCGTTGTCCGCGAGGTGGTAGAGGAAGCGGTCGACGATCGCCTCGATACCCGCCTCCCCGCCGAGGCGGGCATAGAGGGTGCGGTCCGACGGCGGCGGGCCGCCGGCGCAGGCGGCGAGCAGGACAGCGGCCAGCAGGGCCGGCAGGAGGCGACCGCTCACCGGCTCACCTGCAGGGACAGGTACCAGCCGCGCTGGTCGCGCAGGCCCGCGATATCGCCGAGGTCCGCCCAGGCGGCCACCACGGCGACGCGCTTGTTCGGAAACCAGCCGATGAAGAGGTCGGCCCAGTCGTCCTCGCGCACCGCGGCGAGGTTGTCCGGCTTCTGACGGTACTCGGCGCCGACCACCCAGTGCCGGTCGAGGAACAGCCCCGCGGAGGCCTCCAGCAGGAGTTCGTGGTCACTGCCCTCGCCGCCGAAGCCGAGCAGCCCGGCCTGGTTGGCCTCGGAGGCGCGCAGCGTGACGTTGGTGAACAGGTTGCGTCCGGCCACGGCATCCAGCCACAGCCGGCTGGCGGCGACCCAGGCGTCGACGCCCGTGTCGTCGGCCGCGCCCAGCGCCTCGGGTACGGCGAAGTCGCGGTTGTGCTTGACCTGCACGCCGGCCGTGAGGGCCGGCAGCCCCGGGTAGAGCAGGTCGCCGGCGAAGCGCCATTTCGCCGAGAGCACGTCCTGGTCGATGCTCAGGTCGAGCGGTGCCACGCGCAGTGACTGCCGGGCGTAGCCCAGCTCGAAGCGGTTGCCGAGGCCCAGGCTCGCGCCGGCCACGGTGAGGTCGAAGTCGTCCACGCTGACCCGCGTGACGCCCGCGCCGCCGCCCCATTCCCCGGCCTCGCCGTAGCCGGCGATGACGGCCCAGGGCACGATGCCGCCGCCGGCCTGCCCCTCCAGCTGCCAGGCACCGCCGGTGGCGAGCAGCTTGCCCTGGGCGAGCGCCGGACCTGCCGCCAGCAGCAGGGCGAGGCAGAGCAGGCAGCGATCAGCCATTGGCGAGCTGCGCAAGCGCCGCGACTTGCGCCGGCGGTTCGGCGAGCCACGCGGCGAGCGCTGTCGCCGACATGGGGCGGGCGAGAAAATAACCCTGGAGCAGGTCACAGCCCATGGCGTGCAGGTGGTTGACGATCTCCATGTTCTCCACCCCTTCGGCGACGACGGAAAGGCCGAGATGGTGAGCCATGTCGATGGTCGAGGCAACGATCTGCCGGTCCTCGCTGCGGTCGCCGAGGGGCTGCACCAGGCTGCGGTCGATCTTGAGTTCCCGGGCGGGCAGCGCCCGCAGCTGGCCTAGGGAGGAAAAGCCCGTGCCGAAGTCGTCGATGGACAGGGTGAGCCCCGCCGCGTCGAGGCGCAGCAGGTGTCCGCGGGCTACCTCGAGGTCCTCGACCATCGCGGTCTCCGTGATCTCGAGCACCACGGCACGCGGCGGCAGGCCGCTCTCGCGAACACGGTCGACGACGTGATCGATGAACCGGGGCTGCAGAATATCGATGCCCGACAGGTTGACGCTGACGGCCAGCTCCCCGCCGTGCCGGCGCAGCGTCACCAGGTCAGCGAGGCTCGCCGCCAGCACCGCCTCGCTGATCCCGGTGATCATGCCCGTCTGCTCCGCGATGGGGATGAACTCGTCGGGGAAGACCTGTCCGAGCTCGTCGTCGTGCCAGCGGACGAGCGCCTCGAAGCCGGTAATTCGGGCGTCTCGGAGCGAGAACTTGGGCTGGTAGAGCAGCTCGAAGGCGCCGGCCTCGACGGCTTCGCGGAGCCGGTTGGCGACGCGGATCTGCCGCAGGTGCGCCTCGTCCTGGCCGACCTGGTAGACGGTAAAGCGCTCGGCGCCGCGGCGGGCCCGGGACAGGGCGATCTGCGCGCGGCGCAGGAGCTCGTCGAAGCTGGCCCCGTGCTGGGGGTAGAAGACGCAGCCGAAGCGGGGCTCGAGCACCACGGGGACGCCCGCGACCTCGAGCGGATCGGCAAAGGTGGCGAGCAGCTTGTCCAGCGCGGGCTCCAGCCCTGCCGGGGCGAGATCGTCGAGGAACAGCAGCAGCTGGTTGTCGCCCACGCGGCCCGCCAGGTCGCCCCGCCGCAGCGAGCGCCGCAGCCGGTCCGCCGCCTCGCGCAGGCAGTGGTCGCTGAAGTCGCTGCCGTAGAGATCCGTCAGGTCGGCGAGGTTGCCCAGCTCCATGAGCGCCATGCCGAAGCGGCCACCGGGCGCGCGCTGCCGGTCCCCGCCCTCGAACATCGCGCTGATGTAGTTGCGGTTCGGCAGCTGCGTGAGCAGGTCGTGCTGGGCCTGGTGCACGATGCGCGCCTCGCGCTCGGCCACCGTGTCCTGCATGCTGTTGAGGGTCTGCGCCAGCAGGTCGAACTCCGTGCCCGTGGCGATCTCCGTGCGGGTGGTGTAGTCGCCCTCGGAGATGCGCTCGGCAAAACGCGCCAGCTTGCGGATCGGCCGGGTCACGGAGCGCGCGGCGAACAGGGCGATCAGCCCCGCCAGCACCAGGGCGAGGGCACCGATGGCGATCAGCTGGAGCCGGAGCCGCCGGAAGTCGGCGAGGACGGCATCCAGGGAGACCGTGAGCAGCGCCTCCGCGGTGCCGCCGGCGTCGGTCGCGAGGGGAACGGTGCGCGTCAGCCAGCGCGCCTTGCGCAGCGAGGCCGCCAGCGCCGGTGCCCCGGCCCCGTCGGGCGCCAGCGCGGGCGGCAGCGTCGCCAGGGTGCTGCTGCCGTCGGCGAACAGGACGATGTCTGCGCCGGTGAGCCCGCGCAACTCGAGGAGCAGGTTGTTGTCGACGAGGCGGCCGACCCCGACCCAGCCGATCAGGTCCGGGGCCTCGACGGGCAGCAGGACCGTGTCGAAGACCCGGTCGTCGAGCACCAGGCGCGCGCTGCGCGCGCCCTCCGCGCCGACGACGGTCGCCCGGAGTGCGGCGAGCACCGGGGCCAGCTCGTGGGTGCTCATGGTGACCGTGCCCTCGGGCCCCAGCAGCACGGCCAGGTCCGCATCCACCCGGTCGGCATGGTTGGCCAGGGCGCTCGCCATGGTGCGCCGGTCGCCGCTGGCAATGGCCTCCTTGAAGCCGTAGTCCTGCGCCAGCACGGCGCCGCGCTCCCTGAGCTGCTCCCGCTCGCGGAGCAGCAGCTGCAGGAACACCCGCTCGACCGTGGCAAGCTCGCTCCGGAGCAGTGACTCGGCGCTTGCGTTCGCGGCCCGCAGGGCGGCGAGCGTGGTTGCCAGTAGCGTGGCGGCGAGCAGCGCGAGGAGAAGCAGCAGCAGGCGTGCGCGGAAGCTAGTCCGCATCGACACCGACAAAGCCGCCGCTAAAGATTGAAAACCCTGCGTGATAAAGCACGACAGGTAAAATGGCTAACGCACGAAGGCCGTCAATATCGCGTCTATAATTCATAATTCCCTCTTAAAACTCATATCCGAATAACTCAATATCACGTGCGTAGCGCTTGGCGATGATTGCACGTGTTTCTTCTGTGTAAAATGTGCGGTAATCTGTTAGGCCCGATTTGGCGGAGGAGTTCCAGCCCTTATGCGGCAGCGAAAGATCCCCTGCTCCAAGCTTTTCACATATGCTCGCCCAGTCATCGTTCAAACTTTCATATTTACCCACATAATCGCAAATCATCTCTCCCGCATCATTCGTTAGAAAAAGATGCTGAGAAATCCAGTGACGATCAGCGATATCATCACGCCCCTCTTCGCTGCCTAACCA
>CAJWWA010000300.1 GCA_913048495.1 uncultured Halieaceae bacterium | reverse complement strand
TGAAAGATTACCACACGAAAAAGGGTTTCACGTCAGCTGGGATCAGATCCACCGGGACAGCCGCGCGCTGGCCTGGCGGCTGGACGGCCACGGGCCCGACGACGGCAACTGGCGGGCCGTGGTGGCCATCACCCGGGGCGGCATGGCCCCCCAGCCCTTTTGCGACATCCTCCTCGAGGGCCTGGCGCCGGACCGCGGCAGCCTGTCGGTCGTGCTCCTCGACGTGGACGACTTCAAGGCGATCAACGACCGCCACGGACACCCGGTGGGTGACCGGGTGCTGCAGGCCCTGGCCGCGTCCCTGGCGGGCATGCTGCGCCCGGGGGATGAGGTGGCCCGCGTCGGGGGCGAGGAGTTCCTGCTGGTGCTGCCACGAACGGATCGCGACGGCGCAGTGCGGGTCGCGGCGCGGCTGCGCGAGGCCCTGCGCGACCTGCGGGTGGCGGCCGGCGGCGGCGCGCCGATCACGATCACGGCGAGTATCGGCGTGGCGACCGCGGGTCCCGGCCGCGACAACCCGGCAGCCCTTTATGCGGCCGCGGACGAGGCGCTTTACCGGGCCAAGGCCAGCGGCAAGAACCGCTTCGAGCTGGCGGCCGCGGTTTCCTGAGCGGTCAGGCCAGGGCGCGGTAAAGCCGCGTTACCATCTCCTCGCCGGCCAGCATGGCCACGACCACGGCAATGAAGGCGCCTGCGCCGTGCATGGGCCCGGCGAAGTGGATCGCTTCGCCGAAGGCGAGGTCCAGGGCACCCAGCATCACGAACTTGGAGCCGAAAAGAATCAGCCAGGCGCTGAAGAAGCGAGCGAACGTCCACGCCGCTCCCGCGCGTCCACTGAACCAGCCGGCGACCCGGTGCTCGATGACCAGGGTCAGCTGCAGCAGCAGCTGGAGGAGTACCGCCACGGCGAGGGACAGGGTGAAGCCGTCGATGGCGACCCGGTCCCAGTGCTCGGCGAAGAGGTTGAGTACCACGAGGTCCGCGAGGATCGCGATGAGGTAGCGCGCAAACAGGCGCTGCCGCGTGGTGGGCGTCTCGGCCGCTGCGGCGACGACATGGTGGTGGGGTTTCACTTGCGGGCTCCGGCGAGGGCTGGGCGTCCCTTATAGCATGTGCCCGGCGCGCCGTCCGCGTTCTCCGCTACAATGGCGCCGTCCTGGCGAACAGCGGCGAGGGGGCCCGCCTTATCGTGCGCAAGACCCTGAAGTTCCTGCACACCGTCGGTGCCATCGGCTATGCCGGGGCGGCGGCCGCACTCCTCGTACTGCATGCTCAGCTCCCCGACCCGGAGGACCTGGAGCGGTTCGCCACGCTGCGCATGGCCATGGGCGCGGTGGCCGAGCGCATCCTCCTCCCCTCCATCGCCCTGGTGCTGGTCAGCGGCCTGCTCGCCATGGCCTTCAACCGCGCTTTCCATAACGCCGGCTGGGTGTGGCTGAAGCTCATCTTCGGGGTGCTCGTCTTCGAGGGGACGCTGGTCTCGGTGCAGGCCCCGATGCAGCGCGCGGCGCTGCAGGCCGAGGCGGCCCTCGCCGGTGACGTGCCGGCGGCGGAGCTGGCCGCACCGCTGGGACCCGAGTGGGGCTCGCTCTGGGTCGTCCTGCTGCTGGCAATCTTCAACGTGGTGCTCGGCGTCTGGCGCCCGCGGGGGCGGCGGCGCGAGGCTGCGGCCGGGGCGGCAGACTGATGCGGCAGTTTCCCTTCCGGCAGGTGGATGTGTTCACCGCCGAGCCGCACCGGGGTAACCCGCTGGCCGTCGTGCACGACGCGACCGGTCTCGACGATGACGCCATGGCGGCCTTCGCCCGCTGGACCAATCTCTCCGAAACCGTCTTCCTGCTGCCGCCCGGGGATCCGGCCGCCGACTACCGCCTGCATATCTTCACGCCCGGCGGGGAGCTGCCTTTCGCCGGGCACCCGACGCTGGGCGCCTGCTACAGCTGGCTCGCCGCCGGCGGCCGGCCGCGGCAGGCGGGGTATGTGGTTCAGGAATGCGGCGCGGGTCTGGTGCGGGTGCGGGCGCAGGGCGACACGCTGGCGTTTGCCGCGCCGCCGCTCCTGCGCACGGGCCCGGTCGCGGACGATGACCTCGCGGTGCTGCTGCCGGCGCTCGGCCTGGCCCCGGGCGCCGTGGAGGCTCACCAGTGGGTCGACAACGGCCCCGGCTGGTGCGCCCTGCTGCTGCGCTCGGTGGACGCCCTGCGTGCGCTGGCGCCGGACTGGGCCGCGCTCGGTGACTACCGCGTTGGGGTTGCGGCGCTTTTGCCTGCCGAAGAGCCGGGCGACCTCGAGGTGCGCGCCTTCGTGCCGGGTGTCGGCGTACCCGAGGACCCGGTCACCGGCAGCCTCAACGCGGGTCTCGCCCAGTGGCTGATCGGCGAGGAGCGGCTGCCGCCGGTCTACCGGGCGCGCCAGGGCAGGTCGCTCGGGCGTGACGGGTGGGTTGCGCTTGCTCGCGAGGACGACGCGATCTGGGTCGGCGGCCAGGTGGTCGAGGTCGTGGCGGGCAGCGTGGCGTTCCCGCCCTGAGCTACTGCAGGTTCAGCCGCGCGCGCTGCTCGTAGGTTTTCACCAGGGTCCACAGCTGCTTGTCCTCGCAGCCCGCGCTTTCCGCCAGGGCATCGACCTCGGCGCGGCGCTCGGCGGCGCGCGCGGCGACCTCGGCCGCCGCGGCCTCCTCGTTGCTGTAGTCACCGCTTTCGAGGAGCTCGGCGATAGCGCGCCGTTCCATGACCGCGAGGTTGTGATCGAACTGCTTCCGGGTGCCGGGCCCCGCTTCACCGCAGCGGAGCATGGCCTGCTCCGCTGCGGCGTACTGGGCGTGAATGTAGCCCGGCTCCATGAGATGCCGCTGCGTGTGAACGCCGTAGGCTTCGAAGGCGATGTAGCCGATCACGAACAGCCCGACGAGAATCCCGCCCCGGTCCATGTTTCCCCCGTTTCGATGCGCAAAACACGAGTGTAGTCGCCGTGCGGGCGCCGCGCGACACCGCCTTGGCTTTCTGTACTACCAGATACCGAATTTAGTAACATCGGGCGTATGGCCGACGAGCGACCAACAATCCTGGTGGTCGACGACACGCCGCAGAACATCGATCTGTTGGCCGGCCTGTTGCGGCCCCACTACCAGGTCAAGGTGGCCAACCGCGGGCGCCGCGCGCTGGAGATCGTGCGTTCCGCAGCGCAGCCCGACCTGATCCTCCTCGACATCATGATGCCCGAGATGGACGGCTACGCGGTTTGCCGCGCCCTCAAGGCCGACTACACCACGCGCCACGTTCCGGTCATTTTCACCACTGCGAAGATCGCCACGGAAGACGAACTCCTCGGGCTCGAGGTCGGCGCGGTGGACTACGTCACCAAGCCGATCAGCCCACCGATTCTTCTGGCTCGGGTGAAGACGCACCTGGCCCTTCGCGACCAGCAGCGTGCGCTCGAGGAGCAGGTCCGCAGGCGCACCGCGCAGCTCCAGCAGACCCGACTCGAGATCGTCCAGCGCCTCGGCCGCGCCGCCGAGTACAAGGACAACGAGACGGGGCTGCACGTGATCCGCATGAGCCACTACGCTCGGCTGCTCGGCGAGCGCGCGGGCATGGGGGCGCACGAGGTGGACCTGCTCCTGCATGCGGCGCCGATGCATGACATCGGCAAGATCGGCATCCCCGACCAGATCCTGCGCAAGCCGGGGCGCCTGACGGCAGAAGAGTGGGAGGTGATGAAAACCCACTGCCAGATCGGCGCCGACATCCTCGGCCAGACCGACGGCTCGGAGCTGCTGGCCATGGCGCGGGTTATCGCCCTCAGCCACCACGAGCGCTGGGATGGCAGCGGCTATCCGCACGGCCTGGCCGGGGAGGACATCCCCCGGGTCGCGCGCATGGTCGCCATTGCCGACGTGTTCGACGCGCTGACCAGTGACCGCCCTTACAAGGAAGCCTGGCCCCTCGAGCGCGCGCTTGCGCTGCTGCGGGACCAGGCGGGCAGCCACTTCGACCCGGTGCTCGTGCAGCACTTCCTCGATGCGCTCCCGGAAGTGCAGGAGATACAGCGCCGCTACGCCGAAGGCAGCGCGCGACCGGAGCAGCACTGACATGTCCTGCGCGCGGGCATCGCCGGGCGCGGTCGCGGCCCTGTT
>CAJWWA010000299.1 GCA_913048495.1 uncultured Halieaceae bacterium | reverse complement strand
AAGGGACCGGGGGTCAACTGGCACTGGTATGCCCACCAACCGATCCGCGCGACGACCTCCTGTGCACAGCAGCGGCGGCGCGCACCCTGAGGTGGTGCTCCTTCTCGAGCTGCTCCATGGCGGTCGCGTGGCTGAGCGCCGCCGCCTCCGCCGTGCCTTCGGGCGCTGGGGGCAGTGCGAGATCGGCCGGGGTGACCGGGGGGATGTCGATCTGAAGATCAATCCGGTCGAGCAGCGGCCCGGAGACCCGCTGCCGGTAGCGGTTGACCTGCTCGGGGGTGCAGCGGCAGGCGTGATCCGGGTCGCCGTCATAGCCGCAGGGGCAGGGATTCATGGCCGCGACCAGCTGGAAGCGCGCCGGGAAGCTGACCCGGTGCCGGGCCCGCGCCAGGGTGACGCGGCCGGCCTCCAGCGGCTCGCGGAGCATGTCGAGGGTGTGGCGGCCGAACTCCGGCAGCTCGTCCAGGAAGAGCACGCCGCCGTGGGCGAGGGATATCTCGCCGGGCCGGGGTACGCTGCCCCCGCCCACGAGCGCCGCGGCGGTGGCGCTGTGGTGCGGTGCCCGAAAGGGCCGGTCGGGCACGCTGCCCCGGCTGGCCAGGCTGTGCAGGGCGAGTGTCTCGAGGGCCAGGCGCGGCTCGGGCGGCGGCAGGAGGCCCGGCAGGCGGCTGGCGAGCATGGTCTTGCCCGTGCCCGGCGGACCGGTGAACAGCAGGTGGTGGCCCCCCGCGGCGGCAATCTCGAGCGCGCGCCGTGCGCCCGGTTGGCCGATCACCTCGGCGAGGTCGGGTGCGGGCGGGGGCGCGGCGGCCATTGCCGCCGTAGCCGGCTGCAGCGGGCGGGTGCCGCGCAGCCCGGCGCAGAGCGAGAGCAGGTCCGGGGCGCAGAAGACCCGGCTGCCGGGCACGCGCGCCGCCTCGCCGGCCGCGGCCTCCGGCAGCGCCAGGCGCCGGCCGGCGTCGGCGGTGGCGATACTCACCGGCACCACGCCGGGCACCGGCCGCAGCCCGCCGTCCAGGGCCAGTTCGCCGATGAACTCCCAGGCACCGAGGCCCGCTGCAGGCAGCTGGCCGGAGGCGGCGAGGATGCCGAGGGCGATGGGGAGGTCGAAGCGGCTGCCGCCCTTGGGCAGGTCGGCCGGGGCGAGGTTGACGGTGATGCGCCGCTGCGGGAAGGCGAAGCAGCTGGTGAGCAGGGCGCTGCGCACCCGGTCGCGGCTCTCGCGCACGGCGGTCTCGGGCATGCCGACGACCTGGAAGGCCGGCAGGCCGTTGGCGAGGTGGGTCTCGACGCGCACCAGCGGGGCGTCCAGCCCGGCGCTCGCGCGGCTGTAGACCATGGCGTAGTCGGTCGCGTGGTCCTTTGCACCGTCCATGGCGTCGTCCCTCGCTCGTCCCTGAGCGGCTGCGTTGCTCTCGGCCGGTGCGGCGCGGCGGCCGCCGGCCCGGTCAACCCCGGTTTTTCTCCAGCGTGTCCAGCTGTTCCAGCAGCGCTGCCAGCTCGGCCTCCAGCGCCTGCACCCGGGCGCGGGTGCGCGCCAGCTGCGCGGCCTGGGCGTCGAATTCCTCGCGGCTCACCACGTCGAGGCGAGCGAGCGCGGACTGCAGCAGGAGCTTCGCGTTGCGATCGACCTCGCCGCGCAGCCCCTCGGCCCCGACGAGCTCGTTGACCTGCTGGATGACCTCGCCGATTGGTGGTGGTTTCAGCGCCATTGGGTGTCCCCCGGTTAACAGCACAGAGTTTAGAGGATCGCGCAGACAGGGCCCAGCGCCGGCGTGTGCACTATGGTGGTGCATTGCTTTTTCGTGGTGCGGCTGTCCCGGCAGGATCGCGTGCCGCGGCGGCCCTTGCAAGGCCCTGTTTTTTGTAAGTCATTGTAATCCGTAGCAAAAATATTCGCTGGCATACGCTCTGCAATCCCGCCGGCAGGAATCGTCATCCGCCACTGACCTGGCACGGTGGTCCGGCTGAGACTGCGGCGATCCGGGCGCTGTCGCCGACAGCGCCACCTGCGAGGACACAGAACTCGGCGCGCCTGTGAAGCGCCGCCAGGACATCGGGAGAGTTACATGAAACTGATCACGGCTGTGGTGAAGCCCTTCAAGCTGGACGACGTGCGCGAAGCGCTGTCGGAGATCGGCGTGCAGGGCATCACCGTCACGGAAGTCAAGGGGTTCGGCCGCCAGAAGGGCCACACGGAGCTCTACCGGGGCGCGGAATACGTGGTGGATTTCCTGCCCAAGGTGAAGATCGAGGTCGCCGTCGGCGAAAGCCTGTTCGAGCAGACGATCGAGGCGATCACCAAGGCAGCCAATACCGGCAAGATCGGCGACGGCAAGGTGTTCGTCTCCACCCTCGAGCAGGTCATTCGGATTCGCACCGGCGAGACCGGTGAAGAAGCCATCTGAGACCGCTTAACAGGACTTCGAGACGAGAGTGAATCCCATGGAAAACGATATCTTTCAACTGCAGTACGCGCTGGACACGTTTTATTTCCTGGTGTGCGGGGCCCTTGTGATGTGGATGGCGGCCGGCTTCTCCATGCTCGAGGCCGGCCTTGTGCGCGCCAAGAACACGACGGAAATCCTCACCAAGAACGTGGCGCTCTACGCGATCGCCTGCATCATGTACATGGTCTGCGGTTACGCAATCATGTACGGGGGCGACATCTTCCTGTCGACCATCGCCGGTGACGGGGTCGCCGGGGCAGATGAGCCGGCCACTTACGCGCCGTCGGCGGACTTCTTCTTCCAGGTGGTCTTCGTGGCCACGGCCATGTCCATCGTTTCCGGCGCGGTTGCCGAGCGCATGAAGCTGTGGGCGTTCCTGGTATTCGCCGTCTTCATGACTGGCTTTATCTACCCGCTGGAAGGCGCGTGGACCTGGGGTGGCGCCGATGTGTTCGGTATGTACAACCTCGGTGATCTTGGCTTCAGTGACTTCGCCGGCTCCGGCATCGTACACATGGCAGGTGCCGCTGCGGCCCTGGCTGGCGTACTGCTGCTTGGCCCGCGTAAAGGCAAATACGGCCCCAACGGTGAAATCCGTGCCTTCCCGGGCGCCAACATGCCGCTGGCCGCTCTGGGTACCTTCATCCTGTGGATGGGCTGGTTCGGTTTCAACGGTGGTTCTGTACTGAAACTCGGCGACGTAGCCAGTGCCAACTCCGTGGCCATGGTGTTCCTGAACACCAACGCAGCCGCTGCCGGTGGCGCTATTGCCGCCCTGATCACCGCTCGCCTGATGTTTGGCAAGGCTGACCTGACCATGCTGCTGAACGGTGCGATCGCCGGTCTGGTGGTAATCACCGCCGAGCCATCCACCCCGAGCGCGCTGACAGCCACTATCTGGGGCGCCCTGGGCGGCATCCTGGTGGTACTGAGCATCGTCACTCTGGACAAGCTGCGCATCGACGATCCGGTCGGCGCCATCTCTGCCCACGGTGTCTGTGGTCTGCTGGGCCTGCTGCTGGTACCGGTTACCAACGGCGATGTCAGCTTCAGCGGCCAAATCATCGGCGCCCTGACCATCTTCATCTGGGTATTCGTAGCCAGTCTGGTCGTCTGGGGTATCCTGAAGGCTGTCATGGGCATCCGTGTGACCGAAGAGGAAGAGTACGAAGGTGTCGACCTCTCCGAATGCGGTATGGAAGCCTATCCGGAGTTTGTCAGCGGCAAGCAGTAACACCGCTACCTACCGGAATAAAAAAGGGCGCCCTTGTGAGGCTGTGTAAAAACACGATTTACATAGCTTCTGAGCAGGCCCGCAAAATGCCTCGGACATCGTCCGGGGCATTTTTGCTTTCAATCAGCCTATATTTACAGGCAATAAAGAGGCCTAAGCGCCTCAAGCCAGCCTTGCCAGCATCCCCTTCACGCCCAGCACGTTGATCGCCCGCATCAGGTTGTAACTCAGCACCCCCAGACTGTATTCACTACTGGCAGAACTCAGACCCCAGCAGGTAAATCTCCCTTTATTCAGCATTCTCTTGAGTGTAGCGAAGGTCGGCTCAACGGTAGCCATCCGACGGATCATCCGCTCAGGTGTGGCGGCGTTCGTTGCTTTCTCCAGAGCCTCTTCATTGAGTAATTCAAAATTTGGTATGTTTCTTTCTATAAACTTTATTTTGTTTTGCACTAAATTTATTCTTTAGTGC
>CAJWWA010000298.1 GCA_913048495.1 uncultured Halieaceae bacterium | reverse complement strand
TTTATCTTCAAAAAGTTTTTTTCTTTCAATTAAAGTGTATTCTTTATTTGTATAATAGTCCCAATTTGTTTGCGAAGGTGGAAGAGAGTACCAATCACGCGCGTCGGCCTCTGCCATTACAGTCAACATTAATGCGGCATCGCTAACTGTGCGCGTCATAGGGCCTTGATGGGATAAAGTTCCAAAGCCACTAGCCGGCCACGTAGGGACCCTGCCAAAAGTAGGCTTAAGTCCATAAATTCCCGTGTAGCCGCTCGGCATCCGGATCGACCCGCCGCCGTCGCTGCTCGAGGTCATGCCCGCGCGGGAGCTCGCCACCTCGCGGGCTTTCCACCGCAGTTCGGGATCCGCCATGTGTGCCGAGGCGCCCGCCATCGCCGAGCACCTGCTGGCCCTTTACGAAAGCCTGGCGCTGGACGATCTCGCATCGCAGTGCCTGGAAGACCGGCCCTGCCTGTCGGTGAAGAAATGGGTGCTGCGCCGCAGCCACCTGGCAGTGGAGGAAGCCGGCTGGCACCAGGACGGCGCCTTCATGGGTGCGGGCATCCAGAGCATCAACCTCTGGCTGCCCCTGACCGACTGCGGCGCCGACACGGGCGCGCCGGGCCTCGACATCGTACCCGCACGCATCGACGGCCTGCTGCGCGATGGCGAGGGTACCTTCGACTGGAGCGTCAGCCCGGCGTTCGTGAAACGGGAGCTCCCGCCCTGGCAAAGCCCCCGCTTTGCCGCCGGCGACGCCCTGTTCTTCGACCACTTCTTCCTGCACCGCACGCAGTACCGGGCACACTTCAGCCGCCCGCGCTACGCGGTCGAGACCTGGTTCTTCGCCGAGAGCCGGGCGCCGGCCAACCAGGTGCCGCTCAGCTGGCGGTAGCAGGCCTCTGGCTTGCTTCAGCTTGCGCTGGAAAGCCGGATCATCCCCGGCTCCGACGCCACGCACTCCCCGATCACCGCTGCCCCCAGGTCTGCTGCCTCGAGCACGCGCCGCGCCTCGGACACCCCGGCAGGCGGCAGGGCGAGGAGCAGGCCGCCCGCGGTCTGCGGGTCGAACAGGAGCTGCTGGCGCACCGGGTCGCCCGAGCCCAGCACCCGGGCGCCCCAGGCGGCGAGATTGGCCGGGGCCCCGGTGCTGCGCAGCCCGGCGGCGATCGCGGCCTCGGCGCCGGGCAGCACCGGCAGCGCGGCGAGGTCGAGCGTCGCGCCCAGCGCGTCGCCGAGCATCTCGCAGAGATGACCGGCGAGACCGAAGCCGGTGACATCCGTCGCCGCGCGGGCTCCGCCGGCAACGGCGGCCTCCAGCGCGGCCGCCTGGCTCGTGCCCATCAGGGCCAGGGCCCGGTCGATATCACGCCCGTCGGCGGCAAGCTGCATGTGCGCCGCGAACAGCACGCCGGTCCCCAGGGGGCGGGTGAGCAGCAGCACATCGCCCGCCTGCGCGCCGCGCTTGCGCAGCGGTTCACCGGCGGCCGCCTCGCCGGTCACCGCAAACCCCAGCTGCCACTCCGGCCCCTGCAGGCTGTGGCCGCCGAGGAGCACGCAGTCCGCCTCGGCGAAGGCCGTGAGCGCACCGGCGAGCACCTGGCGGAGGTCCCGCGCCTGCACGCCGGCCGCCGCAAAGGGCAGGGTGATGGCGGCGAGAGCCGCCCGCGGCCGGGCGCCGCTCGCGTACAGATCGTTGAGGGCGTGCTGGGCGGCAATCCGGCCCATGAGCCAGGGGTCGTCGACGAGGCCGCGCAGCGTATCCAGGCTCTGCAGCAGGGTGCCGTTCGCGGCGGGCAGCGCCGCGGCGTCTTCCGCGGCGCCGCCGCCGGGCAGACAGTGGGCCGGGAAGTCCTCGCGCAGGGCGGCGAGCGCCTCGGCGAGCGGGTCGCCGCCGACCTTGGCGCCGCAACCGCCGCAGGGCGCCTGGGTCTGAACCTGGGCCGGGGCGGCACTGCCGGCGGCGGCCTTCATCCGCGGCAGGTCGCTGAAGCGGCGCATGAACGAGCGGTCGATATGGTCCTTCCAGCGCCAGACCCAGGCCCCGGTGGCGCTGAAGGGGCCGCGGTCCGCCGTCGCGCGCTGCTCGCCCAGGGACAGGAGCGAGAGAAACCGCTGCTGCGGCCGGTGCTCGCGCAGGGTGACGCCGGTAAGGCAGGCGCGCAGGTTGTGGGCCAGCGCCGGCCCCTGGCGCACGGCGTAAACACCCGCCTTGGGCCGCGGATGGTTGACCTGGGTGGCGATGTCGCCGGCGGCGAAGACACGCCCGTCATCGACGCTGCGCAGCGTATCGTCCACCGCGAGAAAGCCGCGTTCATCCACGGCGAGTCCGCTGGCCTTCACCCAGGGCGCAGCGGCCGCCGCCGTGCACCAGTAAAGGCTGTCGAAGGGCTCGCGGCGGCCATCCTCCAGGCTGAGTTCGCCCGCACGGACCTCCGCCACCCGCGCGCCCTCCTCGAGGGTGACGCCGAGGCGGCCGATGGCGTCGCGCGCCGCGGCCCGGGCCGAGCGGTGATAGCCGGGGAGCAGTTCACCGCCGCAGTAGAGCACCAGGGACGCCCCGCTGCCGGCCAGGGCATGGGCCATGGCCAGCGCCAGCTCGAGCCCGCCGGCGCCGCCACCGACGATCGCGATGCGCTGGCCTCCGTGGGTCCCCAGCCCGGCCTGCCAGCGCTGCCAGAATTCCGCTACCGGCTTCACCGGCACGGCGTACTCGCGGGCGCCGGGCACGACGTCCAGGGTGGGCTGGGAACCGATATCCAGGCTGAGGAGGTCGTAGCCCAGTGGCGGCCGCTGCGCGAAGTGAAGCTCCCGCCGCGCCGGGTCGAGGGCCGTGACCGTGTCGCGCAGGAAGCGCACCCCGGCCCACTGGCAGAGGCGCGCCAGGTCGATATGCGTGTCTTCGAAGCGGTAGTGCCCGGCGACGAGCCCGGGGAGCATGCCGGAGTAGGGCGTGTGGCTGGCCGGGGAGACCAGGGTCAGGCGCGCGCCGGGCACCGGGTCCATGGCCAGCATGCGCAGCACCAGCGCATGGGCGTGGCCGCCGCCCACGAGCACGAGGTCCCGGGTGATTTCCGTTGCCGTCAGCACGCTGTCATTCCTCTCAGCTCTCTCAGCTCTCTCTTCACTATTCCCCGGTCTTTGCGTCCCGGGCGGCAGCCCAGGCCGCGAGCTCCTCGCGCCGCCCCCGGGCGAGCACCGGGCCGTCGCGCTGCGCGGCCTGGTAGTCGTACATGGGATCGTAGTACTCGTGCAGCAGGCGGGCGATCCAGGCCCGGTGGCCGTCCGGTCCGTCGCCCCGGGCCTGGGCCGCAAAGGCCTCGTCCATCATTGCGCTGACGGCCTGGTAGCGCTCCCCGCCGAGGCGTTTGCGGGCGCGGGCGAGGTCGCCCTGGAGCCGGTCCCGGTGCTGCGCCGGGCCGTCGTCCCCCGCGGCCGCGCGGAAGCGCTCGCCGAGGTCGATCACGTAGTCTTCGAGCACGACCTCGACGCGGTCGGCGAGGGGGTGGTCCAGCTCGATGCGCGGCGCGGCGGCCATGCGCTCGCGCAGTTCCGGCGGCAGGTAGAGGCGGCCGATGTTGCGGCCCTCGTCCTCGACATAGAGCGTCCGCCGTGCGCCCTGCGCGCAGCGCAGCAGGGCGATGGCCAACGCGTTCTCGAAATCGATCTGCGTGGGCTGCGGCTCGAGCAGACGCCCGAAGGTGGAGCCGCGGTGCCGCGCCAGCCCCTCGAGGTCCACGCTGCGCGGCAGGCGGGGCAGGAGACGGGTCTTGCCGCTGCCGGTGCGGCCGCAGACCAGCACGATGTCCAGGCCGGCGATACTCGCCGGGAGGCTGTCGATGAGGAAGCGCCGCAGCGCCTTGTAGCCCCCGGTCACCCGCGGGTAGGCGATGCCCGCATCGGCCAGCCAGCGCTGCACGATTTCCGAGCGCAGCCCACCGCGGAAGCAGTAGAGATAACCGTCGGGGTGCGCGCGGGCGAAGGCCGCCCACGCCGCGAGGCGCCTCTCCCGCACCTCCCCCGCGACCAGCTCGTGGCCGAGGGCGATCGCCGCCGCCTGGCCGCGCTGCTCGTAGCAGGTACCGACGGCCGCCCGCTCGTTATCGGTCATCAGCGGCAGGTTGCGGGCGGTGGGAAAGGCGCCGCGCTCGAACTCGGCCGGCGCCCGGGTGTCCAGCAG
>CAJWWA010000297.1 GCA_913048495.1 uncultured Halieaceae bacterium | reverse complement strand
TGACCATGAGTAAACGCCCCTCCCTGACGCGCCGCGGCGCCTTCGGCCGCGGCCTCGCCGTGTCCGTGGCCGGCCTGCGCGCGGGCGGCGCCTTTGCTCTCGACAGCGCGCTCTCCCGCCTGCGCGGCGGCGACGGCCAGGACTCGGAGCTGCTGCGCCGGGAAGCGCGGCGCTTCGTCGCCGAGCTCGGTCGCCTCAAGGGCACCTACGTGAAGATCGGCCAGATGTTCGCCCTGCTCGGCGAGCACTTCCTGCCGCCCGCCCTGACCGAGGCGCTGCACGAACTGGAGTCGGCCACGGAGCCGCTGCCCTGGCCGGAGATCGAGCCGGCGCTGCGCGAGGCGCTGGGCGAACGCCTCGACGAGCTCGAGGTGGAGCCCGAGGCCATCGCTGCCGCCTCGCTCGCGCAGGTGCATCGGGCCACCATCCGCGACAGCGGCGAGACCATCGTGCTCAAGGTGCAGTACCCGGGGCTGGCGGACGTCATCGACAGCGATTTCGACGCGGTCGTGCGCATGCTCCTGCTCGCGCGCTGGATCAAGGCCGGCCGCGAGCTGGACGACTGGCTGGGCAGCCTGCGCCAGCAGCTGCACAACGAGATCGACTACGAGCGCGAGGCCGCGATCGGCGACCGGGTGGCGGCGCTGGTCGCCGAGCGCCGGGAGGCCTTCGCCGAGCGGGGAATCCGCTACCACGTCCCGCTGCGTCACGCGCGCTACTGCGGCGACACGGTGCTCGCGCTCGAGTACATCGACGGTGATCCGGTGGGGTCACCGGCGGTGGCGAAGCTCCCGCTGGGGCGCCGCAACGCCCTGGGCCGGGCGATGCTCGAGCTGTTCTTCCTCGAGCTCTACGACTGGGGCCTGTTACAGACGGACCCGAACTTCGGCAATTTCCTGATCCGCCGCCGGCCCGGGGGCGACGAGCTGGTGCTGCTGGACTTCGGTTCGACGCTGTACTGCGACGAGGACTTCCTGGCCAACTTGGGCAGCGCCATCGCCGCGGGCCAGCGCCAGGACCGGGAGGCCCTGGTCGATGCGCTGGTCGGCCTGGGCTGCCTGCGCGAGGACTCGAGCGATTTCGCCCGCCAGACCTTCAGCGACTTCTGCCTGCAGCTCCTGGAGCCGCTGCGCCCGCCGCAGGCCCTGCCCCGGGAGCACCTCAACCGGCGCGGCGAGTACTGCTGGGGCCGCTCCCGGCTCATGCAGCGCGTGGGCCGGCAGGCGGCCAGCTCGGCGGCGACGCGCCACTTCACCACGCCGTCGCGGGAGTTCGCCATGATCGCGCGCAAGCTGACCGGCGTATTCACCTTCATCGCCGTGCTCGACGCGCAGTTCAACGCCCACGACACGGTGCACGGCTACATCGACGACTACGCGGACGAGGGGGGCGCAACGGCGCCGTGAGCGAGGACAGCG
The DNA here is from genome assembly GCA_913048495.1 of uncultured Halieaceae bacterium. Classification (GTDB taxonomy): domain Bacteria; phylum Pseudomonadota; class Gammaproteobacteria; order Pseudomonadales; family Halieaceae; genus Pseudohaliea. The sequence continues at coordinate 2,765 of CAJWWA010000297.1, read as the reverse complement.
ACAACAAGGCCGGCCGGGAAAAGACGCGCAGCCGCGCGGTACCCACCGGCCGCACCGGGCGCGCCCTGCGCGTGGCCGGCCTCGCGGGCCGGGTGGCCGGCAGCATGCTCGCCGAGGGTACCCGCCAGTGGCGCGCCGGCAAGCGCCCGCGCAAGCGCGACCTGCTGCTGACGCCCGGCAACGCCCGCCGGGTGGCGGACCAGCTCTCGGAGATGCGCGGCGCCGCCATGAAGCTCGGGCAGATCCTGTCCATGGACAACGGCGAGTTCCTGCCCCGGGAGCTCGCGGACATCCTCGCCCGGCTGCGCTCCGAGGCCACGGCCATGCCCGAGGCGCAGCTCGAGGCGGCCCTGCGCAGTGCCTACGGCAAGCAGTGGCGGCGCGAGTTCGCCGAGTTCGACCCGAACCCGATCGCCGCGGCGTCCATCGGCCAGGTGCACCGGGCCGTGAGCCACGAAGGGGAGGAGCTGGCGCTCAAGATCCAGTACCCGGGTATTGCCGACAGCATCGACAGCGACATCGACAACATCGCCTACGTGTTGCGCGTGGCCAACGTGCTGCCGTCGCACGTCGACGTAGGGCCGCTGCTCGAGGATGCCAAGCGCCAGCTCAAGGACGAGGCCGACTACCTGCTGGAGGCCGACTACCTCGAGGACTTTCACCGCGTGCTCGGCGACGACGAGCGCTTCGTGCTGCCGCGGCTGCACCGGGACCTCACCCGCGAGAACGTGCTCGCCATGAGCTACGAGAGCGGGGGGCCCATGGAGAGCCTGGCGCGCAAGCCCCGGAAGGAGCGCGACCGGGTCATGAGTGCGCTGGTGGGTCTCATGGTCACCGAGCTATTCGACCTGCACATGGTGCAGACCGATCCGAACTTCGCCAACTACCAGTACCGCTATGCCAGCGGTGAGATCGTGCTGCTGGATTTCGGTGCCACGCGGCGCTTCGACGAAGGGTTCGTCGACAGCTACCGGGAACTGGCGGGTGCGGCGATCGACGGCGACAGAGACGCCATGGCCGAGGCGGCGGAAAAGGTCGGTTACGCCGTCGGCGACGAGGACGGCGAGTACCGGGCCCTGCTGCTGGAGCTCCTGCTGCTGGTGCTCGAGCCCCTGCGCCACGAGGGGCCCTACGACTTCGGCGCCTCGGACATGCCCGCACGCCTCGCCGCCCTGGCCCAGGAAGCGGCGACCTTCGCGGACTTCTGGCACGCGCCGCCGACGGATGTGGTCTATTTCCACCGCAAGGTCGGCGGCATGTTCCTCCTCGCCAACCGCATGGATGCCCGCGTCGACGCCAATGCCCTGATGCTCGAGCGTCTATGACCTTTGCGCCGGTCGACAGGGCTGCCCGTCCGCCGTGGGCGTCCCGCATCTTTATCCCGCCGCGCCGCCAGCATTGGCTAAAATGGCAAGGAATGATCAGGAACCACCAGGAACCACCAGGAACCACGACAACCTATCACCCGTAAGCAATAATCAGTGAACAATAAGTAAAAGGAAGCCCCGATGCCCCTCAAGCACCTGCTCGCTGCCTGCCTGTTGCCCCTCGCCATTGCCGCCTGCAGCGACAGCAACAACGGCGACATCCCGCCCACGCCGGAGCCGCCGGAACCCGAACCGGAGCCCACGCTGAGCGCCGAGATCCGCCGCACCGAGTACGGCATCCCGCACATCAAGGCCGACGACTGGGAGAGCCTCGGCTACGGCTTCGGCTACGCCTACGCCCAGGACAATTTCTGCGTGACCATGCGCGAAATCGTCTTTGCCTCGGGCCGGTCGGCGGCGCTCATGGGCGAGGACATGGGCAGCGTCGACTCCGACTTCCTGTTCACCTACCTGAACGGTGACCGCGAGGCCTTCCAGGCCGAGTTCATCGACGCGCTGCCGCAGTTCGCCCGCGACCTGGCCGCCGGTTTCACCGCCGGTATGAACCGCTACCTCGACGAGACCGGCGTCGACAACCTGCCGGAAGGGGACCTCGGCTGTCGCGGTGCCGACTGGGTCTACGCCTTCGACGTGGTCGACTATTTCTACTACCTGCGCCGGGAGGCGCTGCGCGGCAGCTCGGACCAGGGCCTGTTCCGCAACGCGCTGCTCTCGGTCACCGGTCCCGACGGTGTCGCCCCGGACGCCAGCCCGGAAGACCTCGAGGGTGCCCGCGAGGCCATCGGTGCCGCGGCGGCCGAGCTTCGCGACATCGACCGCGGCAGCAACGGCCTCGCCCTCGGCAGTGACGCTACCGTGGACGGCAGCGGCATGCTCCTGGGCAATCCGCACCAGCCCTGGTTCGGGGCCGGCGCCTGGTACCAGGCGCACCTGACCCTGCCCGGCGAGTACGATGTCGCCGGCGCCGCGCTGCACGGCTTCCCGTTCATCGGCATCGGCTTCAACAAGGACGTGGCCTGGACCCACACCGTGTCCTTCGCCAACCGCTTCACGCTCTACGAACTCACCCTGAACCCGGACGACCCGCTGCAGTACGACTACGACGGCAGCTGGGAAGACATCGTGCCGGTGCCCGTGGAGATCGAGGTCGGGCTCGCCGACGGCACCCTGGAGACGCGAAGCTTCACCTTCTACGAGACCCGCTACGGCCCAGTGGTGAACCTGGCCAGCGTGTCGCCGCTCCTCGGCGGCTGGCCGCTGCCCGGCGGCCGCCTGCTCGCATTCAAGGATGCCAACCTCGACACGGGGGTTCGCGGTATCGAGCAGTGGGTCGAGAAGGGCAAGGCGACGGATCTCGACGGCTATATTGCCGCCCTG
>CAJWWA010000296.1 GCA_913048495.1 uncultured Halieaceae bacterium | reverse complement strand
GCGGGCGGCGGCGGCGGCGCGGCGACGAAGCTCGTGGCCAAAGAGTACATGCGGCTCGCGCGGCTGTCGCAGGCGCTGCCGCCCGGCGACGCGGTGACCGTCTACGACGCGGTCGCCGGCGGCCTGGCCGAGGTCGGCGAACTGATCTCGCGCTACCACCGCCTCGCCCACGCCGGCGAGGCGACCGACCTCGCGGCCCTCGCCTCGGTGCAGCAGGCCCTGGAGGCCGCCGACGGCTGGCGCCTGCAGCAGCGGGTGGAGACGGTGCTGAGCCGCCTCGAACTCCCGGCGGACCGGGAACTGGCGACCCTTTCCGGCGGCTGGCGGCGCCGCGTCGCCCTCGGCCGCGCCCTGGTCGGCGAGCCCGATATCCTGCTCCTGGACGAACCGACCAACCACCTCGATATCCCGGCCATCGCCTGGCTGGAGGCACAGGTCGCCGCTTACGGCGGTGCCCTGGTGCTCATCACCCACGACCGGCGCTTCCTGCAGGCCACCGCGAACCGCATCGCCGAGCTGGATCGCGGGCACCTGGTGACCTGGGACGGGGATTACCGCGGCTTCCTAGCCCACCGGGAGCGGGAGGCCGCCGCCGAGGCCCGCGCGGACGCGAAGCAGGACCGCAAGCTCGCGGAGGAGGAGGCGTGGATCCGCCAGGGCATCAAGGCCCGCCGCACGCGCAACGAGGGCCGGGTGCGCGCGCTCAAGCAGCTGCGCCGGGAACACGCTGAGCGACGCGCTGCCGTCGGCCGCGCGCGCTTCGGCGTCGACGAGGCGGAAGCCGGCGGGCGCATCGTTGCCGAACTGCGGGACGTGAGCCTGTGCCTGGGCGGGCGCACGATTCTCGACCGCCAGTCATTGATCATCCAGCGCGGCGACCGTGTCGGCATCGTGGGCGCCAACGGCGCGGGCAAGTCGACCCTGGTGAAGCTGATCCTGGGCGAGCTGGATCCCGACAGCGGCGAGGTGCAGCGCGGCAGCCGCCTGCAGGTGGCCTACGCCGACCAGCTGCGCTCAGAGCTGGACCCGGAAAAGAACCTCATCGACAACATCTGCGCCGGGCGCGAGTTCATCGAGGTGAACGGCCGGCGCAAGCACGCCATCAGCTACCTCGGCGACTTCCTGTTCACGCCCGAGCGCATCCGCACACCGGTCAAGGCCCTCTCCGGCGGGGAGCAGAACCGGGCCGTGCTCGCGCGCCTGTTCCTCAAGCCCGCCAACGTCCTCGTCCTCGACGAGCCCACCAACGACCTCGATATCGAAACCCTGGAACTGCTCGAGGAAATCCTCCTCGGTTTCGAGGGCATGGTGCTGCTGGTCAGCCACGACCGGGCCTTCATGGACAACGTGGTGACCAGCCTTCTGGTGCTGCCGGGCGACGGCACGATCGACGAGCAGGCCGGTGGCTACAGCGACTGGGAGGCGCGCGGCGGCGGGCTCGTCGCCGAGCGCACGCCCGCGGATGCGGACCGTCCCGCGCCGGCGGGTACCCCCGCACCGGCGCCGAAGCCCGCGGCCCGGCCGGCGGGCAACGAGCGGAAGAAACTCTCCTACCGGGAGCAGCAGGAGCTCGCCGGGCTGCCCGCGCGTATCGAGGCGCTGGAGACCCGGCAGGCCGAGCTGGAGGCGATGACCGCCGCGCCGGACTTCTACCAGGGCGATGCGGCCGCCGTGCAGGCGACGCTGGCCGAGTTCACGGAGCTTCAGGCGACCCTGGAGGCCGCCGTGGAGCGCTGGGCGGAGCTGGAGGAGCGGGCCTAGCCGACACCGGCCGGGCGATGCGGGCTAGGCAATGACCTTCGCGACCGCGTCGGCGACGTAATCCAGGTTGCTCGCATTGATGCCGGCGACGTTGATCCGCGACGAGCCGAGCATGTACACGCTGTGCTCCTCGCGCAGGCGCCGCGTCTGCTCCTCGCTGAGGCCGAGGAAGGAGAACATGCCCTTCTCCCTGCGGATGAAGGCGAAGTCGCGGCCCGTGGTGCTCTCGAGCTTCTCGACCAGCGTTTCGCGCAGGGCGTTGATGCGGTCGCACATGCCGTGCAGCTCCTCGCGCCAGGCGGCCTCGAGGGCCGGATCCGCCAGCACGCGGCCCGCCAGCAGCGCCCCGTGGGCCGGCGGCATGGAGTAGATGCGCCGGGCCGCGACCTTGGCCTGGCTGAGGATGGCCTCGGCGCTGCCGGCGTCGCGGCAGAGGAACTGGGCGATGCCCGTACGCTCCCGGTAGAGCCCCATGTTCTTCGAGCAGGACGCGGCGACGATCAGCTCCGGCAGGCGCTCCGCCAGCAGCCGCAGGCCCGCGGCGTCCGCCTCGATGCCGTCGCCGAGCCCCTGGTAGGCGATGTCGATAAAGGGCAGGAAGCCCTGGCGCTCGGCCATGTCCGCGATCACGCCCCACTGCTCGAGGGTGAGATCCGCACCGCAGGGGTTGTGGCAGCAGCCGTGGAGCAGCACCAGGTCCTTGTCCTTCGCGCCCTTCAGGTCCTCGACCATGCCGTCAAAGTCGACGCCGTGGCTCGCCGCATCGTAGTACCGGTACTTCTCGAACTCGAGGCCGACGCTGCCGATGAGCGGGATGTGCACGGGCCAGGTCGGATCCGACACCCAGACCTTCGCCTCCGGCGACGCGACGCGGGCAATCTCGGCGCCGATGCGCAACGCACCGCAGCCGCCGGGCGCGGCCACGGAGGTCACCCGGCCGTCCGCCAGGGCGGCGCTGTCGCCGCCGAAAACCAGGGCGCGCATGCCCGTATTGAACGCCGGGTCGCCGGCCGGCGGCAGGTAGGCCTTGCTGGTCTCTTCTTCCACCAGGGCGCGCTGGGCATCGCGGATGGCGCCGAAGACCGGGCAGACACCGTCCTCGTCCATGTAGATGCCGACGGTGAGATCCACCTTGTCGGGGTTGGGGTCCGCGCGGCAGGCGGCGGCGAGGCCGAGGATCGGGTCGTCCGGGAGGCGCTCCAGGGTGTGCAGCATGTCAGCTTCCTTTGTCTGGCCTGTGTCTGGCAGGCATCTGGCGAGTGTCTGGCCGGGTTCCCGTCGAGGCCGTGACGGACACCGGGGGCGGCGCGGAGGCAGCGCGGGATTGCGCCCCAGCAATTCGCAGCGAAGAATAGCGTACTCCGGCGACGCCTGCCCAGCGCCGCCCCCTGCCCCGGAGGTTTCGCGTGTCGCGCATTCTCGTCATCGGCTCATCCAACACCGACATGGTCATCCGCGTACCGGCGCTGCCGCGCCCCGGGGAGACGGTCCTCGGCGGTGAGTTCGCGATCAACGGCGGCGGCAAGGGCGCAAACCAGGCCCTGGCCGCCGCCCGGGCCGGCGGCGCGGTCACCTTCCTCGCCCGCGTCGGGGATGACGACTTCGGGCGCCGTGCCCTCGATGGCCTCGGCGCGGCGGGCGTCGACACCGGGCCCTGCATCGTCGATGCGGACAGCCCCTCCGGCGTCGCCCAGATCCTGGTCGACGCCGGCGGCGAAAACTGCATCGCCGTCGCGCCGGGGGCCAACGCGCGCCTGGCTCCCGGGGACCTCGCGGCTGCCGGGGAACACTTCCTCGCCGGCAACCTCGTGCTCCTGCAGCTCGAAACGCCGCTGGCGACGGTGGCGGCGGCGCTGGGCCGGGCCCGGGACGCCGGCTGCCGCACGGTGCTCAACCCGGCACCCGCGCAGCCGCTGCCCGGGGAACTCCTCGCCCTGGTGGACATCCTCACCCCGAACGAGAGCGAGGCGGAACACCTCACCGGCATCGCGGTCAGCGACGACGCGAGCGCCGCCGCCACCGCGTCGGCGGCGCGCAGCGCGTCGTCTGCGTTGCGCGCCGCGCACACAATGCCCGCGCCGTGGCGGCCGACTTCGTCGAGCAAAAAGGCGCCGTGACGCAGCAACCGACGCCGAAACGTGTGCGCGTCGCTCGTCGCGCTTGTAAGCGCCAGCTGAAGTTTGCTATCGGGCAGCCACTCGGCGGTTGTCGCGGGCGGCGCGGGAATCTCCAATTCCAAGAGCTTTAAGCTGCGTAGCCTTCGTTGAGTGCGCACTCAGCATGGCTTGTGGGCTGTCATACCTTTTTCCAGGCGGATATTTATTGTACACATCATTAACTTTAGTTAAACAATCAGTTTATGAAATGGAAGTATTTGCAGAATTTTTAAAAGGAAAAAAAGAAACCGTTAAAGGGTTAGCAGGTCTCGGAGATTTA
>CAJWWA010000295.1 GCA_913048495.1 uncultured Halieaceae bacterium | reverse complement strand
ACAGGCTGCGGACTTTACCGGCAGCCTGGAAGAGCGTAGTTCGCGGAGCGCTTACGTAGCTACCACCCCCCTTCGTACCTGCCCCCTACTGGACTGTCACCGACCGTAGAGGTTCAGCTTCTGTGGACCATGGACCCGGCGCCACCTCCGCGCTTCACCACCGAGACGGCATTTCTACAGCCTGCACACCCTGCAAGGGTGTCGCCAATCTTTACACCGCACGCCCATACAACGTCCTATCCACGGCCACCCCACTGTTTTTAAAGGAATTTTCTCATGGGCGCGTTCTTTGCATGGAGCCCCTGCACACATGTAAGGCACGGCAAGCATGGACGCCTCGCTGTGACGACAACCGCATGCCCCGGGGCAGGGCTTGTGAAGGCGATCACAGAAGAGAGCGCTAACTTTGCCGCCAGCTACCGGCTGGGCTAAGGTGCCGGAGGGATACCACAGGGGCGCCCGCAAACGAAGCGCGGCACTCCCGGGAGCAACGCAATGAGAGAAGTGGAATCGCACGACCAGAAGGTTGATGGGGAGCAGGCTGGCGCGGGACAGCAGCCGGATGCCTCCCGCCGCGCGTTCGCGCTCAAGGCCGCCATGGGCGCGGCGGCGGTAGCAACGCTCGCCAACCGGCCCGCCTGGGGACAGGACCCCGAGGTTTTGCAATGTGTCTCGGCAACAACCTGGGCCTCCTTCAACATGGGCGACTTCTCCTCGTTGACCGGCGGCGTCAGGACGGCGCAGGACCTTCAGGCGCGCGCTGACGGTGATGACAGCCTCGAGATCATTGACATCGACAACCAGGCCTGCCTCGTTCGGCAACCAACGCAGGACCCCGAGCCATTGGCGTTGCAGCAATCCGGCAAGGACGAGAAGCCCAGGAAGGAAAAGAAGAAGGACTGGAAGGACTAGCAGTTCCTTGAGCGACCAATGGGCCCTCACGGGCCCTGAATCCCCCCTGGTGTACGATCCGGGCGAGGACACCGTTGTTTGCTACAACCCGGCAAGTGGCGATACCTATCGCCTGTCCCGCCCCGCCGCCGTCCTCCTCTCACATCTCTCACAACATCCCGCCTCATTGGAGAGCCTCGAGCAGCGACTGGCGACGTCCGCCGGAGCCGCTGGCAGCGAAGGGCAGTCCGTGGACGTCAGCGGACTGCTGGAGGAAATGGAGGCCCTGGGCCTCCTCCGCCGTGTCCGCTAGTTCCGGGTTTCCCCCCGGGTGCTGAGTCCGGCGGTATACTCCCGGCATGGCTCACGCCCTCGACCAGGCCCTGCGTATCGGCCCCTACACCTACCGTATCCGCAGTGAGTTGCCGGAGCTGGCCGCGCCCGTGGCCTCTCTCTACGGCGCATTCCCGAAAGCCGATACAAACAGCTACATCGACTTCGATGTGAGCCTGTCTCCCGTTTCCGGCCGTCCGGGCGGGACGCCGCGCGCGATCTTCCGCTTCGATCATAGGGACCACTTCGCACCGGTAGAGCGGCGGCACGCCTTCGCGACCCTGGAATGGGGAATGAACTGGTGCGTCAGCGTGCATTGCAACGAGTACCTCAAGCTCCATGCGGGGGTCGTGGCGACGGCGCATGGCGCCATCGTACTCCCCGGTGTACCAGGTGCGGGCAAGAGCACCCTCTGTGCGCTGCTGGGGCTGAACGGCTGGCGGGTGCTGTCCGATGAGCACGCGCTGGTAACCCCCGGCACGCTGGACGTTACACCTATCTACCGCCCGATCAGCCTCAAGAACGAAAGCATTACTCTCATCGAATCACTGCACAGCGGCGCCACCTTCGGTCCACGGATCGTGGACACACACAAGGGCACGGTGTCGCACCTGAAGGCGGACCAGCACCCGGATACCTTCGACCCACGTCCGGTCACCGTGCGCGCGATCGTGTTTCCCCACTACCGCGCCGACGCCGAGCAGCGCCTCGCACGCCGCAGCAAGACCAGCAGCTTCCTGACCGCCGCCTACCACGCGTTCAACTACAGCCTGCTCGGTACCGGGGGCTTCGAGGCGATGCAAACCCTGATCGACGGCGTGCCCTGCTACGACCTCCAGTACCACGACCCGGAATGGGCGCTTCGCGCTTTCGACTACCTCGCCCGGGGAGAGGGCGGCGCGTGACACCGATGCTCATTGAAGCCCTGCGGGAGCCCCGGTCTGTGTCCGGCCTGCCGCCGCCGGCGCTGGCCGTACTGGTCGCGCAGGCCAGGACCACGAACCTCCTGGCCGCGCTCGGGCATCGCCTCGAGGCCGCGGGCATCCTCGAGGGCATCCTCCCGGAAGCCGGGCGCCATTTCAGGTCGGCAATGCTGGCGCAGGAGAAGCAGCAGCGGGACCTCGCCCACGAACTGTCCCCCCTCGTTCGCGTCTTCGATGCCCTCGGCGAGCCGCTCGTTCTGCTGAAGGGAGCGGCCTACATCGCAGCGGGCCTGGACTGCAGCCGCGGCCGCCTGATCTCCGATCTCGATCTGCTGGTGAGGGAGGCCGCCATCGACCGGGCCGAGCAAGCCCTGCAGAGCGCCGGCTGGGAGGGCGTCAAGCAGGAAGCCTACGACGACCGCTACTACCGGCGCTGGATGCACGAGATACCACCCCTCGTACATCGGTCAAGGGGTTCGGTACTGGATGTTCACCACACGATACTGCCGCCGACGGCCGGGCCTCGTGTGCCGGCAGAACGCCTGTTCGAGAGGCTGCAGCCGATCGCTCCGGGCATCCATGGGCTCGCTACGGAGGACATGATCCTGCACAGCGCTGCGCACCTCTTTTTTGAGAGCGAATTCCCCCATGCCCTGCGCGATCTCTGGGACCAGCGCTGCCTGCTCCTGCAATTCTCAGAGCAGATTCCCGATTTCTGGGATCGCCTGGCGGTACGAGCAGGCGAAATGGACCTGGAGACACCGCTCTGGCTGAGCCTGCGCTACGTGGAGATGCACTTTGCCATCACTCCGCCGCCGGATGTCCTCGATCGCCTGCGGCCGAGGGCCTCGGTACCGCGGTCAATGTGGTGGGACTTCCTCTTCCGTCGCATCTTCCGGCCGGACCACCCGTCCGCCCGGTTGCGTTTCCACGCGACGGCCGAGCAGTTGCTGTTCCTTCGCGGGCACGCGCTGCGCATGCCGCCCTGGCTCCTACTCCCGCACCTGGCACGGAAAGGCTTCCGCCGCCTCGCGCCGGCGAACGAGGGGGCGTGACGGGACGCCGTCCGCAGCGATGCGGTGGACAGGCTATTGTCGATCACCGCACCTGCCGCAGACCCGGCGGTGCACTGCCCACGGCCTCGAGAGAGCCTGTTATGCTTTGCGCCGCCGAACACCACGCTACGGGCAACACCCTGGAAGGCCAACCATGAAGACACGGGTCCTCACCGTCGACCCCGAACATCCCGCGCCGGATGCCCTCGCCGAGGCCGCCCGCATCCTCCGCGCCGGCGGCCTGGTCGCCTTCCCCACGGAGACGGTCTACGGCCTCGGGGCGAACGCCCTGGATGCGGATGCCCTGGCGCGCATCTACGAAGCCAAACAGCGCCCGGCCAACGATCCGATCATCGCCCATATCGCGCGCGTGGAGCAGCTGGACCAGCTCGCGCGGGACATCCCGCCGGCAGCGCGTGCCCTTGCCGATGCCTTCTGGCCCGGCGCTCTCACCCTGGTGTTGAAGCGCGCCCCCGGGGTCCCGGACACCATCGCCGCCGGCCGGGACACGATGGCGGTGCGCATGCCGGCCCACCCGCTCGCCCGGGCGCTGCTGCAGGCGGTGGACCTGCCCATCGGCGCGCCCAGCGCCAACACCTTCACCCGGCCCTCGGCCACCACCGCGGCGCACGTGCTCGAGGACCTCGACGGGCGTATCGACCTCGTGCTCGACGGCGGGCCTGCGCCCATCGGCGTGGAGTCCACGGTGCTCGACCTCACAGGTCCTGCGCCCGTGGTCCTGCGCCCGGGCGGCGTGCTGCTCGAGGACCTGCAGGCCGTGCTGCCGGAGACCACGCTGGCGCCGCGCTACCTCGCGGAGGACGCCGGAACGGACGCGCCGGGGCAGCTGCTCAAGCACTATTCGCCGCGGGCGCGGGTGCTACTGTTCACCGGTAGCCGGGCGGCTACCCTGCCGCGAATGCAGGAAGAGTTGCAGCGGCTCGCGGCGCAGGGGCTGGCCGTGGGGCTGCTGCTGGCCGCGGAAGATGCCGCGGC
>CAJWWA010000294.1 GCA_913048495.1 uncultured Halieaceae bacterium | reverse complement strand
GAGACGCCCAGCCTCAACCAGCTCGAGGACCCGGCGGGCCCGGGCTTCCTGGAAACCCTGGAGGCACAGACGAGCACCAATTACGAGGTCGGGGTCAAGGGTCTCTACGGCGACCGGCTGCGCTACGAGATCGCCGTTTTCCGCATCGACCTGGAGGACGAGCTGGTGCCCTTCGAAGCCAACGGCGACGTGTTCTACCGCAATGCCGGTTCCTCGACCCGGGACGGGCTGGAGGTCGCCGCGGAGGCGCGCCTCGCCGAGGGGTTGCGCCTGACGCTCGCCTGGAGCTACAACGATTTCCACTACGACCGCTACAGCGCGGGGGGCGAGACCTTCGACGGCAACACGCTGCCGGGGGTGCCGGAATCACAGCTCTTCGCCGAGCTGGCCTGGACGCACAGCGCGGGCTGGTACGCAACCTGGGATCTGCTGCGGGTGGGTGAACTCTACGCCAACGATGCCAACAGCCCGGCGGCGCGGGTAGACGGCTACACCGTGAGCAACCTCCGCCTCGGCCGGCAGTACCGGCTGGGCGCGCTGGCCGTGAGCCCCTACCTCGGCATCAACAATCTCTTCGACGAGAGCTACTTCGCCAACATCCGGGTCAACCAGAACTTCAACCGCCTCTTCGAGCCGGCACCGGGACGGAACGTTTACGGCGGGGTGGGCGTCAGCTACCGCTTCTAAACGCCGCTTGCAGCCGGCGCGACCGGTCGGCGCGTCTAGTCGACGTCCATGGGCGCGATGCCCACGGCCTCGCGCACGCGCTGCATCAGCGGCACCGCTTCGGCGCGGGCGCGCTCGGCGCCCGCCTTCAGTACGGCCTCGATGTAGCCCGGATCCGCCATGAGCGCGTCGTAGCGCTCGCGGGCCGGCGCCAGCTCGTCGTTGATCAGTTCAAAGAGCTGCTTCTTCGCCTCGCCCCAGGCGATACCCGCGGCGAACTCGCCACGCATACGCTCCACCTCGGCCGGCGACGCGAAGGCCGACCAGACCTGGAACACCGTGGAGCTGTCCGGATCCTTCGGCTCCCCCGGTTCCAGGAGATTGGTCTTGATCCTGTTGATGGCCTTGCGCAGCTTCTTCTCGCCCTCGAAGAGCGGAATGGTATTGCCGTAGCTCTTGCTCATCTTTCGGCCGTCGAGGCCCTGGAGCACGGCGACGCTGTCGTCCACGACGGCCTCCGGGAGCGTGAATAGCTCGGCGAAGTTGTGGTTGAAGCGCTGGGCGATGTCCCGCGCCATCTCCAGGTGCTGGAGCTGGTCCCTCCCCACGGGCACGTGGGTCGCATTGAACATGAGAATGTCGGCGGCCATGAGCACCGGGTAGTTGAACAGCCCCATGGTGACCCCGTAGTCCGGGTCCTCCCCCGCCTCCTCGTTGGCCTGTACCGCCGCCTTGTAGGCGTGGGCGCGGTTCATCAGGCCCTTGGCGGCACTGCAGCCGAGAATCCAGGTGAGTTCGGGGATCTCGGGCACGTCGGACTGGCGGTAGAACACGGCGCTGTCGGTGTCGAGACCGAGGGCCAGCCAGGTCGCGGCGATCTCCCGCGAGGAGCGCCGCACCTGCGCCGGGTCGGTGCACTTGATCAGGGCATGGTAGTCCGCGAGAAAGAAGAAGTACTCGGCGCCGCCGGCGTTGACCGCCTCGATCGCCGGCCGGATGGCGCCGACGTAGTTGCCGAGGTGCGGCGTCCCGGTCGTGGTGATGCCGGTGAGATACCGCTGCTTGCCCATGCCCCTGGCCCCTTTGGAAAAGGCGCCATGATACCGGTTTTGCCCGCCAATGCTATCGGCCGCGCAGCGGGCCGAACGCCAGGGCCTGCGCGTAGCGCGGCGCCAGCGCCGCGCCCTGCCAAGGCGCCACGGACGGCGCTGCCGCCGCGCCCCGGGCGAGGTCCCCGGCGAGGGTCTCGATGCGGGCCGCGGCGGCCCGGGCGCTGGCGTCCGCCGCCTCGTCGGCGGCGTAGCGAAAGCGCGCCGGGTATAGCTCGGGGTAGGCCAGCGCATCGGGCACGCAGGGCAGGCAGCCACGGGCCACCGCCTCGAGCACCGCGACACCCTGGAATTCGTGCAGCGCCGTCGACAGCACGATGTCCGCGGCCGAGAGCAGGGCCAGGTAGTCCGATCGCTGCGGCAGGTAGCCACAGTGCACGAGCCGCTCGCCGAGGATCGCCGGCAGCGCGGTGAACGCCCCGGGCTCGCGGCGGAAGCGGCGGCCGACGAGAGCGAGCTCTACCGGCCGCGTGCCCGCGGCGAGGTACTCGACGAGCCGCGCGAGCCGGTCCGGCCCCTTGTCGTACTCGAAGCGGCCGAGCCAGGCCAGGCGCAGCGGACGACCGCGGGCACCCCGGTAGGGACCGGCACCGCTGAACGGATGGGTACCCTCTCCCGGGGCATCCACGTCGGCGGCCAGGGGAACGGGCAACACCTCGCTCCGGGCCGCCAGCGTATCGACGACGCCCGGCGGTACCCGGTCCGGGAGGCGTCCGAGGAGCGCTGCAGCGCCCGCCAGGAAGCTGTCGCGGTTCCAGGCGGAGTTGAAGGCGAGCCGGTCCGCCGCCAGCGCGCTGTACAGGCTGGTGACCTGCGCCTCGAGCCGGCCCTGCTGCCGCGCGCCGGGCGGGTAAGCGAACTGGTTCTCGTGGAAGTAGAGCAGCGTCGGCAGCGATGTAATCGCCGGCACCAGCCCGCGCAGCGTCGCCAGGTCGACGACGGACGTCGCCACGAGTGCGTCGTAGCCGGCCTCCAGGGTCGCCCGCTCGGCGCGAGCCCAGTACAGCGCGTTGCCGCGCAGGCGCCAGCTGAAATGGCGCGGCGGCAGTGTCAGCGCGGTGAACCGGTATGCCGGCAGCAGCGCCGCCAGGCCGCGGCGCCAGTACTCGTGGCTGTCGGCCGCGTACGCGGACAGCAGCAGGACGCGCCGCGTCAACGCGGGAACAGCGGTTCCGGGGCCTCGTAGAACGCGCGCAGGACACGGCACAGCGCCAGTGCGTCCTCGCTGCCCGCGGTCTCGCGGATCGAGTGCATGGCGAAGGTGGGCACACCGACGTCCAGGGTGCGGACCCCGACCTCGGCCGCGGTAAGCGGGCCGATGGTGCTGCCGCAGGCCATGTCCGTGCGGGTCACGAAGCTCTGCACCGGTACGCCGACCTGGCCGGCGAGCTGGCGGAACAGCGCCGACGTCTCGCTGTTGCTCGCGTAGCGCTGGTTCACGTTCAGCTTGATCACCGGCCCCCCGCCGAGCCGCGGACCGTGGTTGCCGTCGTGCCGGTCGGCGAAATTCGGGTGCACGGCGTGCGCATTGTCCGCGGAGATCAGCATCGAGCGGTCGACGAGGCAGGCACAGGCTTCCGCATCGCCGGCGATACGCGCAAGCACGGAGCGCAGGAACGGCCCCTGGGCGCCGGCGGCGGAAACGCTGCCGACCTCCTCGTGATCGTTGCAGACGAGCAGTGCCGGCTGCCGGCCATCGCTCTCCAGCAGCGCGCGCAGCCCCGTGTAGCAGGAGAGCAGGTTGTCCAGGCGCGCGCCGGTGATGAACTCCCCCTGCAGACCGACCTGTGCCGGCGGCTGCGAGTCGTAGAGGTTGAGCTCGTAGTCGAGCACCTCCACCGGGTCGTGGCCGAGGCCGCGCAGGTGCTCCGCGAGCAGGGTGCGCAGCGCGGGCTCCTCGCCATCGCCGGGCAGGCACAGGAGCGGCAGGATGTCGGTCTGCGGGTTGACGCTGCGGTTGCTGTTCGCCTCCCGGTCGAGGTGGATCGCCAGGCTGGGGATGACCGCGACCGGCTCGCGCAGATCCACCAGGGCCGTCGCCAGGGCGCCGTCCCGGCGGCTGTAGCTCACCCGCCCGGCGAGCGACAGGTCCCGGTCGAACCAGGGGTTCAACAGCGCACCGCCGTAGACCTCCACGCCGAGCTGGTAGCAGCCGTGGCGCGTCAGGTCCGGGTTCGGTTTCACCATCAGGCAGGGGCTGTCGGTGTGGGCCCCCACCATGCGCAGGCCCGCCGTGCGCTCCTCGCCGAGGCGGAAGGCGACCAGGCTCGAACCGTTGCGGGTCACGTAGTAGCGGCCGCCGGGCGCCAGGGACCAGCTGCGATCCTCCGGCAGCGCGCTGTAGCCCGGGGCGGCGTGTTTCATGACTGTGCCATATAATTGCATGGCATAGCCGGATCGATCGTCTTCCCAGTCGCTGACACA
>CAJWWA010000293.1 GCA_913048495.1 uncultured Halieaceae bacterium | reverse complement strand
AAGAGATGAACCAGAACAATATCCGCAAAAGCCTTGAGGATACCTTCGTCATGGGGGAGGAGATTCTCGATCGTGCGGCAGCAGAGGGCGTCGACATCCACGCCTATCTCGCCGTGGCGTTTGAGTGCCCCTATGAGGGGGCGGTTGAGGAGTCACTCGTGATGGAGCAGGTAGACCGTTTGATGCAGCACCAGCCAGCGCGATTGATGATCGCCGATACCATTGGTGCCGCTAACCCTGCCGCCGTGCACTCCATGATGCATAAGCTGGTTGATCGATACGGCCCCGAGCGTCTGGGTTGCCACTTTCACGATACCCGCGCCATGGGTCTGGCCAACGTTTACGCAGCACTTCAGGCGGGTGTTCGTCAGTTCGATGCTTCGGCAGGGGGGTTAGGGGGTTGTCCCTTCGCGCCCGGCGCCAAAGGTAATGTGGCCACCGAGGACGTGGTCTATCTCCTCGAAGGCCTTGGCCTCGACACCGGCGTGAATCTCGACCGGCTCATCGACGCTGGCAACAGCATCAGCAGGTTCCTCGGGCGGCCGAGCGGCTCGAAGGTCGCCCGGGCCCGAAGCGGCAACTGAGCGGCGCAGCGACCGGCGCGCCTCGAGGCGCCGCCCGCAGCGACCACGCTCCGCTACCGGTCCAGGGCGGACTCCTCCGCTGCCATGGCCTGTGCTACCTTCCCGGCCATGCCCGTGACCACGCCACCACCGCTGCGCACCGCCACCGCCACCGTCGTGACCGCGGCCGGGCTCGCGCAGGTGGCCATGCTCTGGGTGTTCGACCTCGGGGCGCCGGTGCTGCTCACGGCGCTGGCCGGAGGCTGCTACCTCCTGCTCGGCCTCGGGCTGTTCGGCGTATCCCGCTTCGCCCTGGCCCTGGCGGCTGCGGTCTGCGGCGCCCGCGCCTGGCTCGCCTTTGCGCCCGTCCCGGTCCTCAGCTGGGAGCAGCTGCGCACGGGGGTCGACCTGCTGGTCGCAGTCTGCGCGCTCGGCCTGCTCTGGCAGGCCCGTCACACGCCGGCGCCATGATCGATCCGCTCATTATTCTCACCGCCCTGGCTACCGGCATGCTGGCCCGGGCCGTCGGCCTGCCGGCGCTGGTGGGCTACCTCGCTGCCGGCTTCGTACTGCACGAGCTGGACGTCTACGGCGGGACCATCCTCGCGACGCTCGCAGACCTCGGCGTAACCCTGCTGCTGTTCACGATCGGCCTCAAGCTGCAGCTCAGGGACCTCCTGAAAACCCACATCTGGGGCACGACGCTGCTGCATATGGCGGCCACGCAGGGGTTCTTTCTGGGCGTGCTCTGGGGCGTGGCGCAGCTGTTCCCGCAGCTGGGGCTGGACCTCGGCGCGAAGCTGGTGATCGCCTTCGCCTTTACCTTCTCGAGTACCGTCTTCGTCATCCAGATCATGCAGGAGCGCGGCGAGATGGCCTCCCGCCACGCCAACCTCGCTATCGGCATCCTCATCATCCAGGACCTGGCCGCGGTGCTCTTCCTCGCCTTCACCACCGGCAAGGTGCCGCAGCCGGCGGCTCTTCTCCTGCTGCTGGCGATTCCCCTGCGCCCGTTGCTGCTGCGGCTGCTTGCCCTGGCGGGACACGGTGAGCTGTTCACCCTGTTCGGTCTCGCTCTCGCGTTCGGCACCGCGAGCCTCTGCGAGGCCGTGGGTATCAAGGGCGACCTCGGCGCTCTGCTCATCGGCGCCCTGCTCGCCGGAGACCAGAAGGCAAAGGAGCTGTCCTACAACCTGATGCTGTTCAAGGACCTGTTCCTAGTGGGCTTTTTCCTGTCCATCGGTCTCGGCGGCTGGCCCACGCCCGAGGTGATGCTGCTGGCGGCGGTCCTGGGCGCCCTGGCGCTCCTGAAACCCCTGCTCTATTTCCCCCTGCTCACCTGGCTGCATACACCGCCGCGCACGGCGCTGCTCGCGGCCAACGCGCTGGCCAATCACTCGGAGTTCGGCCTAATCGTGGTGGCCGTCGCGGCCAGCGCCGGCTGGGTGGAGCCGGCATGGAGTGCGGCCCTGTCGATCGCGATCGCGGTCAGCTTTACCCTGGCCGCTCCCCTGAACAGTCTCTCGCACAGCCTCTACCGGCGTCACCGGGCACGGCTGGCCCGCTTCGAGTCGACGCGGGTGCGGGCGACGCACGGCGATACCCGCGCCGTCAAGGTGCTGGTGCTCGGTATGGGCAACATCGGCACCGGCGCCTACGAGACCCTCGCCCAGCGCTATGGCTGGCAGGTCCTGGGCGTGGACGACAACGACCGCAAGCTGGCCGTGCACCGTGCCATGCATCGGCGGGTCGAGGCCGCGGACGCGTCGGACCCGGACTTCTGGGCGCGCCTGGACCTCGACAAGGTGGAACTGATCCTGCTCGCGCTCACCAACCACCAGGAGAACATGCTGGTGGTGCGCCTGCTGGACGGCCTCGGCTACCGGGGCGACGTGGCGGCGGTGGTGCGCTTCGCGGAAGAGGCGAAAGAACTCGAGAGCAAGGGTATCTCCACCTTCAACCTGTTCGCCGAGGCGGGCGCCGGCTTCGGCACCCACGCCCTGCGGGTACTGGAGCGACCTGAGCGGTCGGAAGCTAGGGGGTAGGCGCCGCGGGCGCGGGCAGCGGTGCCCGCCGCCAGAGCCAGGGCAGCGCGAGCGCATTCGCCGCCAGGTAGGCCGCTGCCGCGGCGAGGAAGGGCAGCGAACCGGCGCCGGCCCACGCGAGCGCGGGCGCGACGGCCAACAGTCGCAGCGCATCCCAGCCCACGGCACGGTGCGGCGCCATGGCCTGCAGCCAGAAGGCCGTGGTGACCGTCGTGGCGATCATCACCGCCCAGAGGACAACGCCCTGGGCGTAGCCGAGGGTCGTCCACTGCATGTAGGCCAGCAGCAACACCACGGCGACGAGCTGGCAGAGCGCGTAGGCGGGCACGCCGGCAGCCACTGCCGGGTCGTAGCGCTCGAAGCGGGCGAGATCGGGCTTGGACCGCGGGTCCGCCGCCTCCACGTCCGCCGGGCGCCACCCGGTGCGCGCCACCCAGACCCTGAGCTTGTCGCCCCAGCGTTCTGCCCGCCAGCTGTCGCGAACCATGTCGATGTAGATATGGGTCAACGCCTTCACCGGGTTGAAGCTGTGGATCGGGCCGCGGATGCCATAAATGCAGGGCTCGTCGTCGAGTTCCTCCTGGAAGGTGCCGAAAAGCCGGTCCCAGAGGATGAACACGCCGCCGTAGTTGCGGTCGACATAACGGTCGTTCTGGGCGTGGTGCACCCGGTGGTTGGAGGGCGTCACGAAAATCCACTCGTACCAGCCGAGCTTGCCCACGTGCTGCGTATGCACCCAGAACTGGTAGATGAGGTTCAGGGAACCGACGGTGACGAAGACTTCGGCCGGCACCCCGGCAAAGAACAGCGGCAGGTAGAAGATCCAGCCGAGCAGGAAGCCGGTGCTGGTCTGGCGCAGAGCCGTGGAGAGGTTATAGTCCTCGCTCTGGTGGTGGGCGACATGCGCAGCCCAGAGGATCGTGCGCTCGTGGCCCAGGCGGTGCAGCCAGTAGTAGCAGAAGTCGTAGAGGACGAACGCGAAGACCCAGGTGCCCCAGTGGCCGGCGTCGAGCCGGGCGATGGCAAGGGTCTCACCCACCCAGTGGTAGACGAGGCCGCCGACGCCGAGGGTAACGAAACGGCGGGCCTGGCTGAGCGTGCCCAGGAACAGGCTGCCGACGGCGTCGTTGACGCGGTAGGTATTGCGACCCGCGCGCAACCCCCAGGCCAGCTCGACGAGCATGGCGGCGATGAACAGGGGTACGGCGTATACGACCAGGTCCATGGTTCAGGCGTCCAGGTCGGGGATCATCTCGTCCTTGAGGCGGGCGATGGCATCCTTCAGGCGCAGCTTCTCTTTCTTCAGGCGCTGCAGCAGGATCTGGTTCTGGTAGGGGAAGCCCTGCATTTCCGTAATCTTGTTATCCAGCGCCCGGTGCCGGGCCTGGAGCTGCATGAGGCGCATGGCCGGCGTGAGCGTCTCGTTCGCCGCCGCCTCGCCGTTCGGTCCGCCCTTACCGGGCGGCCATTTCATCATGCTGCACCATGTTGCTGTATCCGGCCACTTGGGGACACCCACTATACCTCTCCGCCCGGGGGACAGAAATAGGGGCAGGCATGTCGCGGCGGGGGCGCCAGGACCCGACCACCCGGGCGGGATGACCGGCACCCGCGCTCACAGCTGCGCCAGCA
>CAJWWA010000292.1 GCA_913048495.1 uncultured Halieaceae bacterium | reverse complement strand
AGGCGAGCGCCTCGCCACGGAGCGACAGACCTGGAGCGCGCTGCTCGCCGGGGACCTGGACACCGTGCGCACCGGCAGCGGCCGGGCGCGGCAGAACAGCGTCGGCATCCGTGTCGTCATGCTCCGGGAGGGCCTGGCCCGCTGGCGCGAGGCGCCGCTCTTCGGCCATGGGCCGGCGGCGGCCAAGCTCACGCTACGCGACAGCGAGGTTTTCCTGCTCTCGCGCTTCAACGACTACCACAACGTGCAGGTCGACATCCTGGTGCGCTACGGCGCCGTCGGCCTCGGCCTGTTCACGGCGGCCGTGCTGCTGGCCCTCGCCGGTTTCCAACGCGGCTGGCGCGCCGGCGCCCTCGGCGGGGACACGGCGCTCTTCCTCGGCTGCGTCATTGCCCTGCTGCTGGCGAGCACGCTCACCAACGTCCGCCTCCTCAACTGGGACTTCCGCTACTGGGTCTTCCTCGCGGCCGGACCCATGGCCAGCTTCCGGTACTACTGCCGCCCATGAAGGGCGCACGTAAGCCGGTGGGTGTGGCCGGCAGCGGCCACCGGCAACTGTGACTTGCTACATAGAAAAGCGCACCGCCTTGCTTTATCCTCGCCGCGAGCTAATCAGCCCGGAGTCCCCATGAAAGCCGGCGTCTTCATCCAGACGAACCACAAGCAGATCACCGGCGCCGTCGTCGCCGAGCACGCGCTGCGCCGCTACTCGTCGAACAACGACAAGTTCGACGTCACCATCATGGACATGCGTGACTACCCGTTCTTTGCCGAACACGAGGGCCGGGAATACCTCCGCGACGGCGTTCACCGCGTCTGGCTAAACGACGACCTGCAGTCCTTCACGCCCACGCGCTTTCTGCCGCCGCAGCTCATGGGCTACGAGGGCCGCGCCGTGGTCATCGACCCCGACATCTTCGCCGCGGCCGATATCTGGGAGCTGCTTTCCCGCGACATGCACGGCAAGGCAATCATGTGCCGGATGCGCTCGGGGCCGAAGGGGCTGGTCGACAAGTGCATGGCTTCCAGCGTGATGCTCCTCGACTGTGCAAAGCTGACGCACTGGGACCCGGAGACCACCTTCCGCAGGATGTTCACCTTCGAGCAGGACTACCAGCCCTGGATCTGCCTCAAGGACGAACCCCGCGACAGCATCGATTTCTTCGAGGCCGAGTGGAACGACTTCGACAAGTTCACCACCGACACGAAAATGCTGCACACTACCCGCCGTCGCACGCAGCCGTGGAAGACCGGCCTGCCCACGGACTGGCGGCCCGCGGAACGTTTCCGCCTGTTCCCGCCGGCGGCCTGGATCCTGCGCGCGCGGCGCAAGCTGTTCGGCGAGTACGCCTTCCTCGGCAACTACAAGCAGCACCCGGATCCGAACCAGGAGCGGTTCTTTTTCGGGCTGCTCAAGGAGTGCCTGGCGGAGGGCAAGATCAGCGAGGCCTTCCTGCGCGAGGAGATGGAGAAGAACCACGTGCGCCACGACGCCTTCGAGGTACTCGAGCGCACGCCCGACCTGCCGCCGGCGCCCACGCACCCGCTCGCCGGCCTGTCCCGGGCCGCCTGACCCGGCGACAGGTCACACGCCTACGCGGTCCCGCAACCAGTCGAGGTCCAGCCGGGCCGGGTTGTCGATGTAGTCGCGCGGGTTGTCCACCAGGTCCCGCAGGTAGTCCTGGGAGACTTTCCACGCGATCTCCGGCTCGTCCTTGCCCCGCGCGAGCAGCTCGAGACGTTCGTTGGTAAAACGCAGCGTAAAGTAGTCGAAGGGGGTGTCGGGGTCGTCGCGGTAGACCGCCACGCCGAGATGCTTGCCGCCGATGGTCTTGTCCGCCGCGGTGAGCAGGCCGCCCATGAGCTGCCCGTCCTTGTGCTCGCTGATCGCCGTGTTGACGACGTCCAGTGCTTCCATGAACAGGCCGTAGGTATCGTTGGTCTTCATATCCATTGTGCTGTCCTCTGCTGGGGTCAGGTATCGGGATAGGGTTGAAGGACCGACCCCGGAATCGTCCCGGGGCCGGTGTTTGCGTCAGGACTGCTGCTCATCGACCAGGGTGGTCACGGCGTCGGCCTTGAACACCCGGCCGTCCATGAACTCGTAGTCCATCATGCCGGAGACGCTGACGAAGTCGCCCTCGTCGAGCTGCTGGTAGCCGTTGTCGTCCAGCGGGTTGTAGCCGAGCGCGGCCGCGTCGACGGTCACTTCGGCGCCGCCGCTGTCGACGGTAAACTCCCGCTCCTCGACATCCACGTCGACGATGTCGCCGCGCAGGGTCATGGCGCTGACCACGATCGGCGAAGGAGCGGTCCAGTACTGCGGGTCCCAGGCCCCGGTCTCCTCGTCTGCCGAGTTGGCGTAGAAGTAGGTATTCAGGTTCTCGACGTAGACGGAACCGGCCTCGACCTTGGCGACCTCGAAAAAGTCGTCGTCGATGCGGCCGAACACCGTGACCCGGTCACCATCCATGAGCCCGTAGGCATCGCCGTAGCTGTCCCAGTCATCCATCTCGACCAGGATCGTGCCGCTGCCGTAGTCGAGAACGAAGTCGTCGGCCGTCGGCGAGGTCACCGTGCCGCTGATGCTGACGAAGCTGTCATCGGGCTTCTGGTACGGCTGGGCGGCCTGCGCCCCGGTGACGCCAAGGGCGCCGGCGATCGCGATGGCAAGGACGGTCGGTTTTGCTGTCGGATGCTTCCACATGGTTTACCTCCTTTCCATGGCTCGCTGTTTACGACTTGCGGTTGCTGCGCGCGGCCCGTGCCGCGCTTTCACCCGTGAGGCCGCAAGGCCCGTGCCAGCAGCGCTAGATCCGTCCGCAGCCCCCGCCGCTGCGGCTTTTCGGCCAGGTCGGAAGCTGCAGCGGCGGACCCGTCAGGCGACGCCCCAGTGCAAGAATTGCCGCCGCCCGCTGCAGAATCTGCAACTTGCAGCCGGTGCTTGTCGGGGTGGTAGACTCGCGTCATGGACCCGGCGAGCACAGTGCGGCGCGGGGCCTGCTATGTCACCCGGGACCGGGACCCGGGCGTGGTCGACGTGGTCCGCAAGTGCCGCTTCGAAGTCGCGGTGGTCGATCCCACCGAGGCCCCGGTGGGGCCCGAGGCCCCGCAGCTCCTGCTCATTGACGCCGACTGCGCCGCGGATGCCGACAGCGCGGCGCGGCTGCTGGACAGCTTCCGCACCGCCGGCAGCCAAGTCTTCCTGCTCGGCAGCACAGGCGAACAGCACGCCTGGAGCACCTGGGTACGCTCGGGCGAGGCCATCTTCCTGCGCCGGCCCGTTGCCGGCGACTACCTCGAAGCATTGCTGCGCGACATCCAGGGCGAGATACCCACGGGGCGGGCACCGGACATCGCGCCGGTGGCCCTGGACCAGTTCGGCCTGCTCCTCGGCAGCTCCGGCCCCATGCGCGAGCTCTACCGCCTGCTGCGCAAGGCGGCGGCCATGGATGCCAGCATCTGTATCCACGGCGAGAGCGGCACCGGCAAGGAGCTTGCCGCGCGCTCCATCCACGCCTTCTCACCGCGCAGCGACGAGCCCTTCTGCGCCATCAACTGCGGCGCCATCCCCTCGGAGCTGGTGGAGAGCGAGCTCTTCGGCCACGAGCGCGGCAGCTTCTCCGGCGCCGAACGCCGCCACGCCGGCCTGTTCGAGCGCGCCGGGCACGGCACCGTGCTCCTCGACGAGATCACCGAGATGCCGGAGGACACGCAGGTCAAGCTGCTGCGGGTACTGGAGAGCGGGCGTTTCCGCCGCGTCGGCGGCGAAGCGGACCAGGGCTGGCACGCGCGGCTGATCACCGCGACCAACCGCGACCCGGATGAAGCGGTGGCCGACGGGCGGCTGCGCGAGGACCTCTACTACCGCATCCGCCAGCTGACCGTACACGTGCCGCCCCTGCGCGAGCGCGGGGAGGACGCGGTGGCCCTCGCGCGCTGCTTCATGGCCGAGTACGCCGAGCGCAGCGGCCGCCCGGTGCGCCTGGGCGAGGACGCCGAGGCGCTGCTGCGGCGCTACCACTGGCCGGGCAATGTCCGCGAGCTGCGCCACGTGGTGCTCAGCGCCTGCCGGCTCTGCCGCAGCGTGATCACCCCGGCCCACCTGCCGGCGCTGCAACCGGCGCCTGAAACGCCGCGGGAAGGGCTGGGCATTGCCCCGGGTATGACGGTGGCGGAAGCGGAGCGGCGGCTGATTCTCGCCACGCTGGCGGCCGAGGACGGCGACCGCCAGCGCGCCGCCGAGCGTCTCGG
>CAJWWA010000291.1 GCA_913048495.1 uncultured Halieaceae bacterium | reverse complement strand
CGTCGAACTCGGCGCGCTCGATGGTCGCCGCGCTGCCGCCGGGAATCGCTGCGCCGGGCGCGGTGCACAGGTAGGTCCTGCCACCCGTGAGGCCCGCGAGGAGATCGAGGCCGAGGGCAAAGGCGTCGGGCTGCTCGGCGATGATGACGGCCGGGTCCGCCGCCAGCGGGTGCGTATCAATGGCGGTCACGAAGATCGCGGCGGGCTCCGACTCCGGCGCCGGCACCTTGCTGAAGGGCCGGGTACGCAGGGCCGTCCACAGGCCGGATTTCACCAGGGTTTCGCGCACCGCCGGGGCGTCGAGCGCACGGGCGGCATCGGCGCTGTGGGCGCCGAAATCGACGGCTTCGTCGCCATCGACCTCGATCACCACCGACTGCAGGACGCGCTTGGCGCCGCGGTTGATCGCGCTGACGGTACCGGCGGCGGGGGCCGTGTAGGTGACGCCGGGGGTTTTCTTGTCGGTGAAGAGGACGTCGCCGAGCTTGACCCGGTCACCCTCGCTCACTTCCATGGTCGGCTTCATGCCGGGGTAGTCGAACCCGACGACGGCGACCGCACGGGCCGTCGGTGCGTCGTGGATGGCCTGCTGGGGTGCGCCCTGGATAGGGATATCCAGGCCCCTCTTGATTTTGATCATGCAAACTGCCTGCGGTGCAAAAAACCAGTGACGTAGGACGCAAACAAAACCGGAAGGGCGCGCCGGGCGTACCCTACTTGCGGGAGTCCCACCCGCGGAAGGCCGGGAGACGGCAAGTGCGCCGCTTCAGGCGCGCGCATTATAGCGAAAGGTGCAGCGCCGGTGCCACTATCGAAGCCACTGCCGCGAGGTGCCCGTGCACCCGCTTCGCAGCCCCGGCGGCGGCCCCGATCTCAGTGCTCCTTCGGGTAGACGCGGTAGTCGATGCCGGCCATCTGCTCGAGGATGCGGTGCACCTGGCAGCTGTAGCCGAACTCGTTGTCGTACCAGAGGTAGACCACCACGTGGCTGCCGTTGACAATGGTGGCCTGCGCGTCGTAGACGCAGGCCGTGCGCGAGCCGACGAAATCCGAGGACACCACTTCCGGCGAGTTCGAATAGTCGATCTGCTTGCGCATCTCCGAGTGCAGCGCCACGCCGCGCATGTACTCGTTGAGTTCCTCCACCGTCGTCTCCCGCCCCAGGGTCAGGTTCAGGATCGCCATTGACACGTTCGGCGTGGGCACGCGGATCGCGTTGCCGGTGAGCTTGCCTTGCAGCTGCGGCAGCACCTTGGCCACCGCCTTGGCGGCGCCGGTTTCGGTCAGCACCATGTTCAGCGCGCTGCGGCCCCGCCGGTCCGCCTTGTGGTAGTTGTCGATCAGGTTCTGGTCGTTGGTATAGGCGTGCACCGTCTCCACGTGCCCGGTGACGATGCCGAACTCGTCATCGATCGCCTTCAGCGGCGGCACGATGGCGTTGGTAGTGCAGGACGCGGCGGAGATGATCCGGTCCGTCGGCTCGATGGCGTCGCTGTTGATGCCGGCGACGATGTTCTTCAGGTCGCCCTTGCCCGGCGCCGTCAGGATCACCTTGGCCACCCCCTTCGACTTCAGGTGCTGGCTCAGGCCCTCCTCGTCGCGCCAGACGCCGGTGTTGTCGACGATGATGGCGTTGTTGATGCCGTAGGCGGTGTAGTCGATGCTGTCCGGCGAGTCGGCGTAGATCACCTTCACCTCGTTGCCGTTGGCGACGAAGGACTGGCGCTCCTCGTCGACGCGGATGGTGCCGTCGAAGGCGCCGTGCACCGAGTCCCGGCGCAGCAGGCTGGCGCGCTTGACCAGGTCGTTCTCCGCCTTGCCCTTGCGCACCACCACGGCGCGCAGGCGCAGTCCGTCGCCGCCGTCGGTCTTGTCGATGAGGATGCGGGCCATGAGGCGGCCGATGCGGCCGAAGCCGTAGAGCACCACGTCGACGGGCTCGTCCACGGGCTTCTCGGTGCTGCCGATCAGGTCCGCGACCTCGTCGCGGACGTAGTCCTCGAGGCTGCGGCCCTCGCCGCGGTGCTTGTCAAAGTAGTCGACGCTCAGGCGTCCCACGTCGATGTGGGCGGGGCCGAGGTCCAGCTTGCTGAGAATGTCCAGCACCCGGGAGGTCTCGAACTCCGACAGCTCGTTGCCCTCGACCTGGCGCACGTAGCGGTGCGCTTTCATGATCTCGAGCACGGAGCGGTTCACCATCGCGCGGCCGTAGATATAGCACTTCACGCTGTGCTCCCGGGCGAGCCGGCCGACGATGGGGATCATGGCCTCGGCGAGCGCCTCGCGTTCTTTCCAGTCGCGGAAGTAGTCGTCCGGGCGGGGTCTCTTGCGGTCGTTCACGGCTGTTTTCTCCGGGGGGTCTCGGCGCGAAGCGCGCATTATCCTTTTCCGGCACCGGTGCCGCAAGGAAAGCCGGGCGGCCCGCGCCGCGGGCCGGGTCGCTGGAGCGGCCGCGGTGAAGCCCTTACAATGTTCCGCCTTTTTCGGCGCAGCACGTTCTCCCATGTTCAAAGACAAGCTCCTGGGAACGCCCTGGCCCGCCACGGCCGGCTCCCGCACCGCCGCCGGCCCCTTCCCCGGGAGCGCCGGGAGCGCCTGCATCGCCGAGCTCGCCGGCGACGGGCGGTTGCTGCTGGTCATCGCCGAGGACACGCAGGCCGCGCTGGCCCTCGAGCGCGAGCTGCCTTTCTTTGTCGAGCCCGGTACGGAGGTGCTGGCGCTGCCGGACTGGGAGACGCTGCCCTACGATCACTTCTCCCCGCACCAGGACATCGTCTCCGAGCGGCTGCAGACGCTCTATCGCCTGCCGGCGCTGGACGCCGGTATTCTCATCGTGCCGGTGTCGACGCTCATGCACCGGCTGCCGCCGCGCGACTACGTGCTCGGCGCCAGTCTCATGCTGGAGACCGGCAGCGCGCTCGACGTCGACCGCTTCCGGCGCCGCCTCGAGCGCAGCGGCTACCGCCACGTGGAGACCGTCTACGAACACGGCGAGTTCGCGCTGCGCGGCGCCCTGATCGACATCTTCCCCATGGGCTCGCCCCTGCCCTACCGCATCGATCTCCTCGACGACGAGGTGGACACGCTGCGCACCTTCGACCCGGAGACGCAGCGGACGGTGGCGCGCATGGACGCGGTGCGGCTGCTCCCCGCGCGCGAGTTCCCCCTGACCCGGGATGCCATCGCGCGCTTCCAGCAGCACTGGTACGAGCAGTTCGAGGGCGACCCGGACCAGAGCACGGTGTTCACGGAAGTCAGCGCCGGCCGCGTCCCCGGCGGCTGCGAGTACTACCTGCCGCTGTTCTTCGACCACTGCGAGACGCTCTTCGACTACCTGCCCGAAGACGCCGCCGTGGTGACCGTCGGCCGCCACCACGAGGCGGCACAGCGGTTCTGGGGCGAAATCGCCGAACGCCACAGCGAGTATGGCATCGACCCGCGGCGCCCCCTGCTGCCGCCCCCGGTGGGCTTCCTGCCGGTGGAGGAGCTCTACGCCCGGCTCAAGGGGCACGCGGTGCTCGAGCTGCGCCTCTCCGCCGAGGCGCCGGTCCACGTTGCCAGCGGGGCGCTGGAGCCGCCGCGCAGCGACGGCGACAGCCGCAGCGAACTGCCGGCGCGGCTGGCCACGCTGACCGCGGGCCACGACGGGCCGGTGCTGCTCTGCGCCGAGTCGGCAGGCCGCCGCGAAGTGCTGCTCGAGGCCCTGGCCGGCGCCGGCATCGAGCCCGTGCCGGTGGACAGCTGGCCCGCCTTCCTCGCCGACCCCGCGCCCCTGGCCATCGCCGTCGCGCCGATCGACCGCGGCCTGTACCTCGGCCCGGGCGCGCCCATGCTCCTGTGCGAGGCGCAGCTCTACGGCACCCGCGTGGCCCAGCGTCGGCGGCGCAAGCGCGAGACGGCGGTGGACACGGATGCGGTCTTCCGCGACCTCAACGAGCTGCGCCCCGGCGCGCCGGTGGTCCACCTCGAGCACGGCGTGGGGCGCTACGTGGGCCTCACCAATCTCGCCGTGGACGGCGCGGACGCGGAGTTCCTGACCCTCGAGTACGCCGAGGGCGCGCGGCTCTACGTGCCGGTGGCCTCGCTGCACCTGATCAGCCGCTACTCCGGCAGCGAGCCGGAGCTGGCGCCGCTGCACCGGCTCGGCTCCGGGCAGTGGGAGCGGGCGCGGCGCAAGGCGGGCGAGAAGGCCTCGGACGTGGCCGCGCAGCTGCTCGAGGTCTACGCCCGCCGGGAAGCGCGCGCGGGCTATGCCTTCGAGCTGCCGAAGGAGG
>CAJWWA010000290.1 GCA_913048495.1 uncultured Halieaceae bacterium | reverse complement strand
GGCGAAGGCTAAGTCCAAAACCAAACCTAAGCCCAAGAAGAACGACCCCAATGCCAACACCGGAACCGCTGATGCCGATGCCGCCGCGGCCGGCCGCCGTGGCGACCGCGGCGATGGTGTCTTCAGGCGGGGCACCGGCCACGGGCGCTGGGCCTCAGGCCTTGCCCGCGTTCTCGATCTGCCGGGTGATGATGAACTGCTGTCCCATGGAGAGCAGGTTGTTCACCAGCCAGTAGAGCACGAGGCCCGCCGGGAACCAGAGGAAGAAGAAGGTGAAGACCACGGGCAGCCACTGCATGATCTTCGCCTGCATGGGATCGGGGGGCGGCGGGTTGAGCTTCTGCATGAAGAACATGCTCGCGCCCATGAGGACGGGCAGCACGAAGTACGGGTCCATGACCGAGAGATCGTCGATCCACAGCATGAACGGCGCGTGGCGCAACTCGACGCTTTCCATGAGGACCCAGTACAGCGCGATGAAGACCGGCATCTGCACGAGGATCGGCAGGCAGCCGCCCAGCGGGTTGATCTTCTCCTTGCGGTAGAGGTCCATCATCGCCTGGGACTGCTTCTGCTTGTCGTCGGCGTACTGCTCGCGGATATCCTGCACCTTCGGCGTGATCCGGCGCATGTTCGCCATGGACCGGTAGCTGGTGGCGGAGAGCTTGTAGAAAGCCGCCTTGATCAGCACCGTGAGGGCGATGATGGCCACGCCCCAGTTGCCGACCAGCGCGTGGATCTTGTTCAGCAGCCAGAACAGCGGCTGCGCGATCCACCAGAGCCAGCCGTAGTCGACCGAGAGCTCGAGGAAGGGGGAGATCTCTTCCAGGCGGTACTGGTCCTTCGGCCCAGCGTAGAACCGCGCCGTGCTGCTGCCGCGCTCGCCGGGGTCGACGACCAGGGCCGGGCTGGTAAAGCCGGCGATGTTGAAACCGGCACTGGTGACACGCGTGGAGTAGGTGTGCGTCTGTTGCGGGTTGGGAATCCAGGCGCTGAGGAAGTAGTGCTGTACCATGGCCATCCAGCTGCCCTCGAGCTGGCGCTTGAAGGGGTCCTCGCGCATGTCCTTGAAGTCGAACTTGGTGAAGCGGTCGTCCGGCTGCGTGGTGGCGGCGCCGAGGAAAGGCTGCAGTCCCAGTCCGGCGTCCGCGGACGGATCCGGGCTCGAGTCCCGCTTGATCTGGCCGAACAGGTTGGCCTGCCAGCGCGCTTCCGTGTTGTTCTCGACCAGGTAGGTGACGTCGAGCACGTACTCGCCGCGGCGCAGGGTAAAGCGCTTGGTGATCTTGAGGCCGTTGTTGCCGGTCCAAGCCAGGTCGATGGTCAGCGTGTCCTGCCCCGGCGCGAGCTCGTAGCGGGTCTGGGCCGCGTCGTAGCGGGCGCGGCGGGGGGCGTCGATACCGTCGGGACCTACCAGGCCGCTCTGGGCCACGTAGGTGCGCCGGCTGTTGCGCTCGAGGAGGACGTAGGGATCATCGCCGTCGAGTTCCGCCAGGTATTTCGGCAGGGCGACTTCGACGATATCGCCGCCGTTGAGGTCGATGGCCAGCTCCAGCGTATCGGTGAACACCTGCACGATGCGCGCGTCCCCGGCTTCCGCGGCCGCGGTTTCCGGCGTGTCATCGGGCGGGGGCGGGAGGTCCGCGGGCAGCTCGCCCGTGGCCGGTTCGCCCGCAGCATCTGTGTCGCCGCTGGCGGCCGGCACCTGTGCGCTGGCCGGGACGCTGCCGGCCGTCAGGCGCTGGGTGGCCGGCGCGGCGTCGGCTTCACGGGCGTCGCGGAACGCGACCCACTCGGACAGCAGCATGAACGACAGCAGGGCGATGGCGCCGATGAGCAGGGTTCGCTGGATATCCATAATCTCTCAGTCTGTGCGTCGGGTGGCGGGCACCGGGTCGGCGCCGCCTTCGTGCCAGGGGTGGCATTTCGACAGGCGCCTGGCTGCCAGCATGATGCCGTGCCCCGCACCGTGGGTGTCGATGGCCTCCCGGGCGTACTCGGAACACGTCGGGTAGAAGCGGCAGTGGTGGCCGAGAAAGGGACTCAGGCACCATTGGTAAACACGGAGCACGGCAAGCAGCAGCTTCTTCATGCCGCGGCACGCTCGATCAGGCGACGAAACTGCCGGTCGATGCCCGTGGCGAGGGCGGCCTTGTCGAGCTCGCCGGCGCCCGGCCGGGTCAGGAAGACGATATCCAGCGGTACGGCCGGGGGCGGCAGCTGGCGGAAGCGTTCCCGGGCGATACGCTTGATGCGGTTGCGGCGCACTGCCCGGGCCACGTGCTTCTTGGCGACGGCCAGGCCGAGGCGATGGTGCGGCTGCTCCGAGGGCCGGGCGAGGAGCAGGAACTCTCGCTGACCGGCCTTCACGCTGACACAGGAGAACACGGCCCGGTAATCCCGGGCCGTGAGCAGGCGTTGATGCTTGCGGAAGGACGCGGCCATCAGCGAAGGTACCGGCTCTCGCTGTGCGCGGCGCCGGCTTACGCGGACAGGCGCTTGCGGCCCTTGGCGCGGCGCCGGGCGAGGACCTGGCGACCGTTCTTGGTTGCCATCCGCGCGCGGAAGCCGTGGTTGCGCTTGCGCTTGAGCACGCTGGGCTGGAACGTTCTTTTCATGTCAGTGACTCGAGTTGCTCTATATAAAGGAAGGCAGTCACGGCAGCGCCGCGGTGCCGATGGGGCACAGCCAAAAAAGGACGCAGATTGTAGAGAAAGCGCCCCGTTTATTCAATGGCTTCCGCGAGGTGTCGGGCGCGACCCGTCGCGGCAGGTCCCGGGGCCGTCGGGCGGACCGATGAGGCGGGGTCTGCAGCCGGCCGGGGGAAGCCAGCAACGCCGCGGGTTGCAGCCATCGGCCAACAAATTCCCCCAAAGATAAACACAACTTATCCACAGACAGGGGACCGGGGACCATCATGGGCATCATTGGCCGGCGACTTTCCCTTCGAACCCTAACCCTTTGAAATAAAACAACAAAAAAAAGGAAAAAATTTCACCTCACGTGTGGATAAGTGATTGCGGGCGGGTTATGATGCATCGTCCTGTCGCCCAGGGGCACGAAGATGTCAACAGGCGGCGAGAACCACCGGAAAACCAAGTTAAGAAGCATTCAGTGCCCCGTGCGAAGGGCACGAGCGAGGTGATCTTTGCCCGACGCGGTATGGACGCAATGCAGGAACCAGCTGCAGGACGAGTTGCCGGCGCAACAATTCAACACCTGGATACGCCCCCTCGAGGCCAGCGAAGACTCGCAGTGCCTCCGGCTGTTCGCCCCCAATCGCTTCATACGGGACTTTGTCAGCGACAAGTTCGCGCCGCGTATCGCCGAGCTGCTGCGCGAGGCGGGCAGCGAGCAGGACGTGGTCCTGGAGATCGGCGAGGCCCGTCGCGCCGTGTCGCTGGCAACGGTCGGCGGATCGCCGGCAGTCCCGGCGAAGTCGCCCGCGCCGCCTCCACGGCAGGAACCTGAACCGGCCGCCGCGCCGGCGCCAAGGCCCACCCCGATGCTCGCCAGCGTGAGCACGCCGACCTTCGGCCAGGCACAGCACTCCGAGGTGCACGAGGCGCTCACGCACCAGCACAACCTCGTGGCGAACTACACCTTCCGCAACTTCGTCGAGGGCAAGTCGATTTTCGTAAGGTCCGGAAAGAAACCCCTTGAGCGAGCAGAAGATTAACCCCGGGTTTCTTTTCGACATTTCTTCGTAGCCAATGCCGAGACGGTCCATCGTGCCGGGTGCATAGTTCTCGATAACGACATCAGCGCTCTCGATGAGTTTCTGGGCGACTTCGCGGCCAGCATCGCTCTTTATGTCGATGGCGACGCCGCGCTTGTTTCTGTTGAATGCGGCGTAAAAACCGGCGCCAAATCCGGAAAGTTTACGTGTCTTGTCGCCACCGGGAGCAGGTTCAACCTTGATAAGGTCTGCGCCAAGGTCCGCTAATACCAGACCACAAGAAGGTCCCATGATGGTTTGGCAAAACTCAACCACGCGTATGCCGTCAAGCGGCAGCGGCGCTCCGTTTTCCTCGCTCAAGTGAACCTCCGTTATCAACAATCTATTAGAAACAGAGGTATATATAGGTGAAATCCAGCGGGCGCCATCGGGCTCACGGTTGCGGCCGCGCTTAATGGTCGCCGCCGGCAAACGTTCCCTCGATGGAACGGCCAGATAGTTTGCTGACAAGTTGCCGAAATGTGGCTCTCACCATAACGTGGACATTTTATCGACAGCGCCGATGCATTTAGTGCGATGAGATTGAAAATTGTACGGGCCAAGTTGCGATTTTCACAGAATCAGGA
>CAJWWA010000289.1 GCA_913048495.1 uncultured Halieaceae bacterium | reverse complement strand
GGGCCTTGGCGGCCTCGTATTCCTCGGCCAGCTGGGCGATGAACTCCGCGGCGGGGCGGACGGCCTTGACCGCACCGATGCCCTGGCCGGAGCCCCAGATATCCTTCCAGGCCTTGGCGTCGGTGTTGCCGCCGGAGCCGAAGTCCATCTTGGTGGGGTCCCCTTCGGGCAGGTTGTCCGGGTCCAGCCCCGCGTCGCGGACCGAGGGTTTCAGGTAGTTGCCGTTCACGCCGGTGAACAGGCTGGAGTAGACGATTTCCGACGAGTCGTAATCGACGATCGCCTGCTTGTAGGCGGCGTTGGCGTTCGCCTCGTCGGTGGCGATGAAAGCCGAGCCCACGTAGGCGAGGTCCGCGCCCATGGCCCGGGCCGCGAGCACGGCGTCACCGGTGGCGATGGAACCGGAGAGCAGCAGCGGCCCGTCGAACCACTCGCGGATCTCCTGGATGAGGGCGAAGGGGGACGTGGTGCCCGCGTGCCCGCCGGCACCGGCGGCGACGGCGATCAGGCCGTCGGCCCCTTTCTCGATGGCCTTTTTTGCGAAGCGGTTGTTGATGACGTCGTGCAGCACGATGCCGCCGTAGCTGTGGATGGCCTCGTTGACGAACTCCTTGGCACCGAGGGAGGTGATGACGATCGGCGCCCTGTACTTCACGCAGAGTTCCAGGTCCTCCTGCAGCCGGTTGTTGGAGCCGTGGACGATGAGGTTCACCGCGAACGGCGCGGACGGCTGTTCCGGGTGCGCCTCGTCCCAGGCGGCGAGCTCGCTGGTGATGCGCTCGAGCCAGCGTTCCAGTTCCTCCACCGGCCGGGCATTCAGCGACGGGAAGGAGCCGACCACCCCGGCCTTGCACTGGGCGATGACGAGGTCGGGGTTGGAGATGATGAACAGGGGCGCGCCGACGACGGGCAGGCGCAGTCGGTCGGCAAGAATCGGGGGCAGGGCCATGAAGAGTCCTCGTAGTGGTTGTTGATCGCTGCCGCGGGAGGATAGTGCTTAGCGGGCAGGTATGCAATATTTTGCATACGGGGGTTTTTCGGTGCATGATCCGGGTTCGCGCGTTCACGGAGAGGTCCCATGGCCCTGTCCCACGCCATCATGACGGCGCTGATCGAGGACGACATGTCGGGCTACGAGCTGGCCAAGGCCTTCGATGCCTCGCTCGGCCTGTTCTGGAACGCCTCCCACCAGCAGATCTACCAGGAGCTGCGCAAGCTGGCCGAGAAGGGCTGGTTGAACCGGCGCAAGGTGGCGCAGCGCGGCAAGCCCGACAAGATTCTCTACGGCCTCACGCTGGCCGGGCGCGAGGCGCTGGGCGAGTGGGTGTACCGGGACAGCCGCGTGCAGGAGAGCAAGGACGACCTGCTGGTCAAGCTCTACAACCTGTCGGCGGAGAACATCGGCCACCTCCGGGTGGAGATCGGCGAGCGCAGGGAAGCGATGATGCAGCGCCTGTACCTCTACGAGCGCATCCGCCGCGTGCACTACGCCAATCCGCAGGCGCTGCCGCTGCGGCGCCAGGGCGTGTTCCTCGCCCTGCGCCTCGGCATCCTCGCCGGGGAGCAATACCTCGCCTGGTGCGACGAGGCGCTGGACCTGCTCGCCCGGGAGCAGGAGAAGCTGGACGCCCGCTGAGGATCAGTCGCCCTTGAACAGGGACTTGAGGGCGCCCTCGGCGCTGTCCATGTCCTCGTCCGAGAGGTCGAGCCTGTCCTTGAGCTTGTCCTTCGCCGCTTCCGTCGCGGCGTCCTTTGCCCGGTCTGCGAACGCGCCGCCCACGGCATCCTGAGCCTCCTTGAGCACGGCCTCCAGCAGCTGGCGCGCGAGCTCGGCCGGCGTCAGCCCGGTGGCGGGATCGCCGATGCCCGTGCGCACCACGTCGGGTACGCGCAGGGACGCCTCGCCGTACTGCTCGGTGGTCAGCGTCGCCTTCGTGTCCGTGAAGGCGAAGCGCGACAGGGACAGGCGGACGTCCGTGGGATCCTCCGGGTCGGCCGGTGGCGCCTCGTCACCGGAGGCGGCGCGGACGTTCTTCAGGATCGTCGACAGGTTGGTCGCCGCGCCTTTCTGCTCGGCGTTCAGGCGGGCGCCGGCAACGGCGACCTCGTCGAGGCGCACGACACTGCCGGTGACGCTGGCGGGGTCGAGGTCGACGGTCACCGTGTCCAGCGCAAAGGCGTAGTCCGTGCCGTAACCGGGGGGGTTGTCGATGACCAGGCCCTTCAGCGTGGCGCTGCCAGCGGCGAGGTCCAGTTCCACGCTGTCCAGCGTCACGGCGGTGCCGGTGAGGCGGCTGCCGGTATCCTCGATGGCGCCGAGCACGAAGCTGTCGAGGTTCTTGAGCATCCAGACGACACCGACCGCCAGGACGACGAGCAGCAGGGCCAGGATGATGAGCGTGGTCTTGAGTGCTTTCACGGGGGCCTCCGGGGGATTCTGTCGCAGCGGCTAGCGTATACTCCGCACCCATGTACTACCAGTATTTCGGCCTGCGCGAAGC
This sequence comes from uncultured Halieaceae bacterium, assembly GCA_913048495.1. Taxonomy (GTDB): domain Bacteria; phylum Pseudomonadota; class Gammaproteobacteria; order Pseudomonadales; family Halieaceae; genus Pseudohaliea. Next base: position 1,828 of record CAJWWA010000289.1, on the reverse strand, counting down.
GCCGTTCTCCATCGCGGTGAACCCGCGCTACCTGTTCATGAGCCACCGGCACCGGGACGCGCTGGCGCACCTGCTCTACGGGGTCGGCGCGGGCGGGGCCTTCATCGTGCTCACCGGTGAGGTCGGCACCGGCAAGACCACCATCAACCGGGCGCTGCTCGAGCAGCTGCCCGATGACGCGGATATCGCCATCGTCCTCAACCCGGCCCTCGACGCCGCGGAACTTCTCGCCACGGTCTGCGACGAGCTGGGCATCGCCTACGACCGCGAGGACGCGGCCAGCCTCAAGGCGCTGACAGACCGGCTGCACCGCTTCCTCCTCGACAACCACGCCCGCGGCCGCAGGACCGTTCTGCTCATCGACGAGGCGCAGCACCTGTCCTTCCCGGTGCTGGAGCAGATCCGCCTGCTCACCAACCTGGAGACCGACAGCGAGAAGCTCCTGCACATCATTCTCATCGGCCAGCCGGAACTGGCCGCGATGCTGCAGCGCCCGGAACTGCGGCAGCTGAACCAGCGGGTCACCGCGCGCTACAACCTGGAGCCGCTGTCGCGGGGGGAGACCGGGGCCTACATCCGCCACCGGCTGCAGGTGGCCGGTCTCGGGCCGGGCACGGAGCTGTTTCCGCCCCGGGTCGTGCGCGCCATTCACCGCCACAGCCGCGGCATACCGCGGCTGATCAACCTGCTCTGTGACCGCATGCTCCTCGGCGCCTACGGCCAGGAGGCGCCGCGGGTCGACCGGCGCATGCTGCGCAAGGCCGTGCGCGAGGTGATCGGCGAGATGCCGTCGCCGCGTGACGGCCGCGCGCTGCGCTACGCGGCGCTCGCGCTGGCCGGTCTCGCGCTCGTCGTCTTCGCCTGGTGGGCCTTGCTGCGCGGCCCCGGCGAGGAGCCGGCGGTCGCGGCGCCGGCGGCTGCCCCGGCAGCTGCGGGCGCCGGCGTTGCAGAGCCGGCCGCACAGGCGGAGGCGACATCGGCGGTTGAACCGGCCAGGCCGATGGAGACGGTCGAGGCTGCGCCGGCTGCGAAAAGCTCGCCGGTGGCGGCGCCCGCGCCAACGCCGCCCGCCTGGCTCCTGCCGCCCGACGGTGCGCTGCGCGGGCTCTACGCGCTCCAGGGCGGTACCCCCGTGCCGGCCGACCCCTGCCGGGGCGCCCTGCGCTGTGAGGACGGTCGCGCCGACACCTGGCAGGACCTCGGCGCGCCCGCGCGGCCGCTGCTCCTCGAGCTGGTCACGCCGGATCGCTTCGCAGCGGCCGCACTGCTCCTCGAGCTGGGTGAGCGCACGGCGACCCTGGCGACCCTTGACGGTGTCGCCGCCGTGCCCCTGGCGGACCTCGCCGACTACTGGCGTGGCGGCTACCGCTACCTGTGGGATGCCCCCGCCGGCTTCGGCAGCGGTCTCGCCGCGGGTGACGAGGGGCTCGCCGTGGCCGCCGTGGCCGGGCGTTTCGCGCGCCTCGACGGGCAGGCCGAGCCCCTGGCCGGTGAACGGTTCACGCCCCGCTTGGCCGAGCGTGTGCGGCTGTTCCAGCATGCCGAGGGCCTGGCCGAGGACGGCATTGTCGGCACGCAGACCCTGCGCCGGCTGAATGTCGCCGCCGGGCTGGTCCCGCCGCCGGCCGAGCGGGCGGCGGCCTGGGAAGGGTTGCTGGCCGCGGGCTTCCGGCCGTGAACGGGGAGGGCAGGGCGTGTCACTGATTCTCGATGCCCTCAACCGGGCGCGGCAGGAGCGCGACGGGCCCGTACCGACGGCGCTGCCGACCACCGTCGTGGACGCACCTGCCCCGGGGCCGCTGGTGCCGGTGCTGGCGCGCATCGAGCG
>CAJWWA010000288.1 GCA_913048495.1 uncultured Halieaceae bacterium | reverse complement strand
TGGGCACCCTGCTCAAGCGAACGGCGATGACCGCCTATGCGCGGGAGCAGGTGGCGTCCCTGCATGGCGTCGCCTGGGCAGCGTTTCTCCGGGAAAAGGTCCCGGGCGACAGCCTGGTCAGCGACGCCGCCCCGGGGCTCGCGCGGGTCGCGTACCAGCGGGTCGACGACCCGGACGCCATCATCGAGGCCGCGCGCCGCTGGATCCGCTACCACGATGTTTGAGCTTGCCTACCCCTGGGCGCTGCTGTGCCTGCCGCTTCCCCTGCTGGTGCTGTACCTCCTGCCGCCCAAGCGCAATCGCGTGGCGGCTCTGCGCATCCCGTTCTTCGAGCAGGTGGTGCAGGCGGCCGGCGCAACGGCGGGGGAGGGGTCGGTCGTCCTGCGGCGCAGCCGCTGGCAGCTGCTGCTGGCGGCTGTCACCTGGACCCTGCTCGTGCTCGCCCTGGCGAAGCCCGAGCGCATCGGCGAGCCCATCACCCGCACGGAGGCGGCGCGCGACATCATGCTCGCCATCGATCTCTCCGGCTCCATGGACTACCGCGATTTTCCCGCTGGCGAGGACGCGACCGTGTCGCGCTTCGAGGCGGTGCAGCGGGTCGTGAGCGAGTTCATCGCCGCTCGCGAGCACGACCGCATCGGCCTGATCGTGTTCGGCGACCGCGCCTATATCCAGCTGCCCTTCACGCGGGACCTGGCCACCGCCGGGGCGCTCGTGCAGCTCATGGAGGTGGCCATGGCCGGGCCGCAGACCGCGCTGGGGGATGCCATCGGCCTCGCCATCCACGCCTTCGAGTCGAGCGACGTCGACCACCGGCTGCTGATCCTGCTGACCGACGGCAACGACACGGTGAGCAAGATGACGCCGGTGAGCGGGGCGGGCATCGCCGCCGCCGAGGACATCGCTATCTATACCATCGGTATCGGCGACACCGAGGCCACCGGCGAGGACCGGGTCGATTTCGCGGTGCTCGAGGAGATCGCCCGGCGCACCGGCGGGCAGTTCTTCAATGCCGAGGACGAGACGGCGCTTACGTCCGTGTACGCGCGCATCGACGAACTCGCCGCGGCTGACGTGCGCAGCGAAAGCTGGCGGCCGCGGACGTCGGTGGTGCACTGGCCGGCCGGGCTCGCGCTGCTGCTCCTTCTGGCGGGTTATGCGGTGCTCCTGCTGCGCCGGTCCCGGCAGGAGCGCACGGCATGATGGAAGCGTTTCACTTCCTCAGGCCGCTGTGGCTGCTCACGCTGCCGCTGATCCTGCTCACCTGGTGGCTGGTGCGGCGGGGGGACGAGCGCTCGCCCCGGGGGGCCGGTATGCTCGCACCGCACCTTCACGAGGCGCTGACCATCGATCGCGACAGCAGCGGCCGGCTGCGCGCCATCGACGGCGTCGCGGCGGTCATGCTGTGCCTCGCCGTGGCGTCCGCGGGGCCGACCTGGAGCCAGCAGCAGAGCCCCTGGTTCAGGGAGGCTGCGCCGCTCGTCGTCGCCATGGAGGTCTCCGACTCCATGCGCAGCAATGAGCTGCTTCCCACCCGGCTGGACCGCGCCCGCTACGAGGTGCTGGACCTCGTGAAGGCGCGCACCGGCTCGCGCACGGCCCTGGTCGCCTACGCCGGGACCGCGCACGTTGTCATGCCGCCCACGAACGATATCCGGGTGCTGCAGACGTTCCTGGAGAGCCTCGACCCCGCCATCATGCCAACCCCCGGTACCCGGGCGGCGGCGGTGCTGCCGATCGCCCGGCAGCTGCTGGGGGAGGACAGTGGCCGGTCGACGCTGCTCTTCGTCAACGACGGCTTCGACACTGCCACGGCGCTTGCGCTAAGCGATTTCGCCAGCGCACCGGGGGCTCCCGGCGTCGTGGCACTGGTGGTCGGCCGCGATGAAGGGGGGGTGGCGCTCCTGCCCGACGGTTCACCCGCGCTGGCGCCCGGTGGCGGGCGGCTGGATACCCGGATTGATCCGGGGCCACTGCGCGACGTCGAGCGGAAAGCCGGTGTGCCGGTACTGCGCGCAAGGTCGGACGACGGTGACACGCGCGCGTTGCTTCGGCATATCGCGTCGCAGCAGCTGGCGGCCGACGACCCCGACGCACGTTGGGAGGATCGGGCCTGGCTCGCCCTGTGGCCGGCGCTGCTGCTGGCCCTTTACTGGTTCCGCCGCGGCTGGACGATGCGATGGTGAGTCTGCGCCCGCTCCCGTCCCGCCTCCGCCGGCCCGGCGTGCAGTTTGCGCTGGTGACCGTGGTGGCGTTGCTGGCGCTGGCCCGGGAGTCCGCCGGCGTACAGACGTTCGCCGACCTGTGGCTCACGCGGGACCAGCAGGGCACCCGGGCATTCCTCGACCGTGATTACGCGCGCGCCCTTGAACGCTTCGAGGATCCTGCCTGGCAGGGCGTTGCGGCCTACCGCGACGGCAAGTACGAGGCGGCGGCCGCCGCTTTCGGCAGGCTCCCCAGCGCGGAGGGGTTCTACAATCGCGGCAATGCGCTGTACAAGGGGCGCGACTACCGCGGCGCGATCAAGGCCTTCGAGCAGGCGGTGGCGATGGCGCCGGCGTGGGTGGCTGCCAGCGACAACCTGGCCCTCGCGCGGTGGACCCTGGACTACATCGAGGAGCAGCGCGAGCAGAGCGACACCGGGGACGAATCGGAGCTGGGGGCGGATGACGTCACCTTCGACAACGAGGACAACCGCGGCAAGTCGATCGAGATCACCCGCGAAAGCACCATCGAGAAGCAGTCCGCGGAGAAATGGATGAGAACCGTGGATACGCGCACGGCCGATTTCCTGCGCACGCGCTTCCAGATCGAGCTGCTGCGCCGGGAGCGGGATCAGTGAGGACGCTGCTGTCACTGCCGCTCCTGCTCTGGGCGCTGGCTTCCGGCGCCCAGGTTGACCCCGTGGTGCGCGTGGCGGTGACACCGGACACGGTGCGCGTCGGTGAGGCCCTGTCGCTGCGCGTCACGGTGCTGGTGCCCACCTGGTTCCCCCGGCCACCGGTCTACCCGGACTTCGAGGTGGTCAACGCTATCACCCGCCTGCCGGCCGACAGCTCGTTCCCGACCAGCGAGCGTATCGATGGCGAGAGCTGGTCCGGTATTGTCCGGGAGTACCAGGTCTACCCGCTCGCGGCTGCCGGCTACCGGATCGACGGTGCGAGCGTGCGCGTGACCTATGCAAACCCCGGCGCCGACCCGGTGGTCCGTGATGTGGTAATGCCACCGGTTGTTTTCCGCGGCACCGTTCCCGCCGGCGCGGAGGCGCTGGACCCATACCTTGCCGGGCGCGAACTGCGGGTCTCCGTCGACGTGCAGGGCAACGACGGCGAGCTGGCGGTGGGCGATGCGGTGGTGCTGACCTACACGGCCGCCCTGGACGGCCTGTCGTCGATGTTCCTGCCGCCGCTCGCGCCGGCCCTGGACGCCCTGGTCCAGGCGGGGCGGGTGTCGGTCTACGCCGACGCGCCGCGCTACGCCGATGGCGACGCGCTTGCAACGCGCACCGAGCGCCTCACGCTGGTGTTCCAGGCCGGCGGCGACTACACCGTGCCCGCCGTGGCCATCGACTACTGGGACACGCAGGCCGGGGAGGTCCGTACCGCCCGTGCCGAGGCGCTTCAGCTGTCGGTATCGGGCCCGGCGATGGTCGCGAACGACGCCGACGCAGTGGCGGACGGCACAGAGCGCGGGTGGCCGGCGCTGCTGGGCGGCGCCTTGCTGGTGCTCGCATTGGTCGCGGGACGCGCCGCGCTGCCGCGGGCGCGGCGGTGGCTGGCGGCGTGGCGGGCTTCCGAGCCGCGGGCGTTCAGGGACCTTCGCCGCGCTCTGCGATCGGGACCCGAAGCGCAGCGTTACAGCGCGTTGCAGCGCTGGCTGAGCCGGCTCCAGCAGGGTCTTTCGCCGCGGGCCTTTGCCCGCGACTATGGCGATGCGGTCCTGCAGGACGCCATCGAGGCGCTGAGTGCGCACTGTTTTGCCGGCCGCGGGCCGGCGCCGCAGCCGCGCCAGCTACAGCAGGCCCTGGCGCAGGCGCGCCAGCGCTATCATCGCGCCCGCCGCCGTCGGCGCGGCGGAGCGCTCGCGCCGCTGAATCCCTGAATGCGGGCGGCGCGGGGTTAGTACGGCATGTCGCCTGCGGATACCGCGCGCCTGCTCCTGCTGTCGTCGCTCTGGGGTTTCTCGTTCATCTTTATGCGCGTGGCGGTCCCGGAGTTCGGCCCGGTCAGCCTCATCGGTTTACGCATGGGGTTGGGTGCCTTGCTCCTGTTGCCGCTCCTGGCCAGTCGTGAACACCTGCGCCTGTTGCTCGCGAACGCGAGGCCCCTGGGGATTCTCGGGCTCAGCA
>CAJWWA010000287.1 GCA_913048495.1 uncultured Halieaceae bacterium | reverse complement strand
GTCGAGTTCGTAGAACTCGATGTTCGGCGCCACCCAGAAGGCCACGCGGGCGCCGTTCGGCCAGCGCAGGGCCGGGCGCCCCTCGTAGGGCCAGTAGTCGTAAAGGCCGGGGTCTTCGCGCATGCTCTGCTCCTCAGGCCGGCTGCCGGCTGTCGAGCCAGCTGGTCACTTCCTCCACGTCGAGGACGTCCGCGTACTTGATGGCGAGGTCCGTCAGGTTCGCGAAGTGGTAGCTCTCGTGCTTGTCGGCCACGCATTGCTCGGGGACGATGGTGCGGTAACCGCGGGACAGGGAATCCACCGCGGTCGCGCGGATACAGCCGGAGGTGGAGCCGCCGGTGATGACCACGGTATCCACGCGGTGCCAGACGCAGAGCGACGAGAGCGGTGTCTCGAAGAACGCCGAGGGCATCTTCTTGCAGTAGATGACGTCGCGCTCGCGGTCGATCTCCAGCCGGTCGTCGAACTCGGCGCGCTCGGAGCCGAACTTGATGTTCTGCAGCGAGTCCGGCGTGTCCGTTCGCGTGCCCCAGACGCCACAGTCCTCCCCGGAGTCCATGTAGGCGACGTAGGTCCAGACCACGGGCCAGTCCAGGGCGCGGAAGCGGCGGGCCAGATCGTTCACGTAGTCGAGCTGCTTCGGGTCCGTTTCGTAGGCCGTTTTGAACAGGTCGGTGCGCGTGTAGGCTTTCTGCGGGTCGACGTTGACCAGTATGGCTTTTTCGCCGAAGCCGAAGCGGGCCCGGGTGGGGTTGGCCTTGAGCGCCTCGTAGATTTCCCGCGCGGTCTTGTCGCTGTGTTCCATGGCTGCCTCCCGTCAAATTGATCTATAAATATAACATTAATACAATGGCGGTGAGCGATACCAGCCCATGAAAGACTGCCCACTAAACCAGCGCGCCGCGCTCTGTACAAGGCGGCGCCGGCAAGGAGACACGCCATGAGCCCGAACCGGATACTGCGCGGCAGCCTGCGCTACACGAGTCGTCAGCCCGAGCGGGCCGGCGAGGAGCGCGGGCGCGAGTTCTTCACCCTGTCCCAGCAGCCGGACGGCGTGGATGTGCTGCTGGCCCACTGCGAGATCGACGACGCGCCGAGCGTCACCCGGGATGTAAGCCTGGCCCTGCGCCACGCCGATTCCAGCCCCCTCGACTGCGCCGTGCGCCTGACCGTGGGCGGGGAGTTCGAGGGCAGCGGCTGGATGCGTTTCGCGGACGGCTATGCCGAGTGCGAGACCTGGAATCGCCGCGACGGCCGCATCACCCAGCGCATCGACACGCCGAAGCCCGTGCGCTGGCTCCAGGCCCATCCGATCCTCGGCGACGCGCTGCTCATGAAGCTGTACGACCTCGCCCAGGGGCCCGGCACCGTGTTCTTCGAGGACCTCTTCCTGACGTCGCCGGATCACCGGGGCGCGACCGGCCCGATGTTCTTCGTCACGGGGTTCGCGCTCGTCTACGTCGGTGAGGAGGATATCAGCGTCGAGGCCGGCGACTTCCACGCCCGCCATTTCCAGGTTACCGGGACTGCCGGCAACCTGCCGGAAGAACACCCCCCCTACGACGTCTGGTGCACGGCCGACGACGATTACCTGCTGCTCCGCGCCGGCGCGGGCGGTTACATGCAGACGCATTACGAGCTGGCCTCCCTGGAGGTCTTCGAGCCCCGAACCTGACCCCCAGCCCCGCACCGGAAGGAGATCCCCATGTCCAGAGCTATTAGCGCCGCGCTTCGTCGTGGCCTTGCAGTCGCCGGCCTGCTCGCCGCCGGCAGTGCCCTCGGCGCAGAGCCCGCGGCCAAGCCGGTGACGATCGCCGTACCCCTCGACGAAATCGGCAGCTATGACCGCGAGGCCTACAGCCGCACGCCGACCGAGTGCGACCGCCTCGCGGCGCACTACGACGATCCCGAGCGCGTCGGCGAGGGCGTCACGCGCGGCGGCATGAACAAGCCGGCGGCGATCGAGGCCTGTCGCCGCGCCGTCGCCGAAGACCCCGGCAACCCGCGCCTGCAGTACCAGCTGGGCCGCGCCTACGGCTACTCGGGGCGCCACGAAGAGGCGATCCCGCACCGCGAGGCGGCGCTGCGCGCCGGCTACCCGCAATCGCTGTTCGTCATGGGGTACATCCGCACCACGGGCTGGGACGGTGCACCGCCGGATGCCTGCTACGGGGGCGAGCTGATCCTGAGGTCCGCCCGCACCGGACGTCTCGCGGGGCTGCTCGGCTTTCCGCACTATGCCCTGCTCGGCTATTTCGACGACTGCGACGCGTATCCCCGCTACACGGATGCGGATCTGCTTGCACTGCTCGACCGCGCCGAGGCCGCGACCCGCGACTTCTACAAGACCGCGCTCATCGCGCAGCTGCGGCGCGTCATCGAGGCGCGCGCGGGCGCCGGCTGAGCAGGGCGCGCGGGCGGTCAGCGCCGGCGGATCGTCAGCCAGCTCAGGAAGGTCAGCAGGCTGCCGGTGGCGATGAGCAGGGCGATGGGCGTGAAGTCGCCGCCGTAGACCAGGCCCGCGGCGACCGTGAACGCGCCGGAGACTGTCATGCCCAGGGCGCTCGACAGGCCCGCGGCGGTGCCGGCCAGCCCGGGCAGCTGGTAGACGGCGCCGGCCATCACCAGGGGCGTGACTGCACCGGTCAGCAGCATCATCAGGAACAGCGGCACCAGGACCGTCAGCAGCCGCGGGCCCAGCCAGGCGTCGAAGGCCACCACGGCAAGGCCGAGGGCGAGCATTGCGCTGACGCCGACTGGCAGAAGCAGCGGGCGCCGCACACCGCCGGCGAGGCGCCCGCCGCCGAAGGCGCCGAGCACGTAGGCGATGCCCATGGTGCCCCAGACGGCGCCAAACACTCCCGGCCCCAGGCTGAAGCTGTCGGCGAAAATGGCGGCGCCGACGGTCAGGAAGGCGAAAAACGCGCCCTGCGCGAAACCGTAAACCGCCGTATAGCCGAGGAAGCCGCGGTTCGTGAGCAGGGCCCGGTAGCCGCCGAGGAAGCGCTGCCAGTCGAGCAGCTGCACCTGCTCCCGCTCCAGGGTCTCCGGGAGACGCAGGTAGAGCAGCAGCCAGAGCACGGCACCGGTGACCGCCATCACCGCGAAGATCGACTCCGGGCTGCCGCGGGTGAGCAGGACGCCGCCGATGACCGGGGCGATGATCGGTGCCGCGCCGAGGCCGATGGAGACCCAGGACATGGCGCGTGCCCCGTCCGCCTCGTCGTGGGTATCGCGGATCACGGCGCGGGCGACGACCGTGCCGGTGCTCGCTCCCGCCGCCTGCAGGGCCCGCAGCAGCATCAGCAGCTCGAGGTTCTCGGCCACCAGGCAGGCCAGGCTGGCCGCCACGTAGACCGTGAAGCCGAGCAGCACCACCGGGCGCCGACCGATACGATCGGTGACCTGGCCCCACAGCGGCTGCGAGAGGGCGAGGCCGAGCAGGTAGGCGGAGACGAGGAACTGGATGCCGGCGTAGTCGGTGCCGTGCACCCCGGCCAGGGCGGGAAGCGCGGGGAGAATTATCGCCAGGGAAAAGGAGGACAGCCCGCTGATGACCGCGAGCAGGGGCATGCCCGGAACCGCCTTGATCGCTGCGCCCGCCGTTAGTCGACCATGGCGCGCAGCTTGTCGTCGCGGTACGGGCCGAGCAGCAGCAGCGCCAGGGAGCAGAAGATGAACGCCCACATGGAGAAGGTCAGGGCGGCGTTGTAGGACCCCGTGGCCTCGAAGCTGCGTCCGAAGATCGCGGGACCGAAGCCGGCGCCGAGCGCAAAGAACGCGTACAGCATCCCGTAGATCCCGGCATAGGCGCGGATCCCGAAGTAGCGGGAGACGAGGTAGGCGAGCAGGTCGTACTCCATCCCCGCGGCGAGGCCGAGGAGCAGCACCGAGAGCAGGGTCGTGCCCCAGCGCAGGTCATCGCCGGTCATGAGGAACATGGACAGCGCCGGCAGCATCAGCAGGACGCAGGCCACCATCGGCGCCCAGAGATGGTCGAGCAGAAAACCGCCGAGGAGGCGCCCGGCAAACACCGCGTAGCCCAGCGTGCTGGCCAGGAAAACCGCCTCGCTGGTGCTCATGCCTTTGGCGCCGAGCAGGGTCTCCATGTTGGGAATCGGGCCGCCGATGGCGAAGGACAGGGGAACGAAGACCGCCGCCAGCAGCCAGAACCGCCAGTCGGCCAGGGCCTGCCGCAGCGTCAGGCCGTACAGCTTCATGGTCACGTTGCCGTCGTCATGCAGGCGCACGAGCCTGGCCGCGCGCTCCGACGCCTTCGGGTCGTCGATGTCGCGGAACATCAGCAGGCCGATGGGCAGGGAGATCAGCATCGGCAGCAGGCTAACGGCCACGTAGGCCGCC
>CAJWWA010000286.1 GCA_913048495.1 uncultured Halieaceae bacterium | reverse complement strand
CGCCGCCTCCACGGCCGGCGGCAGCGCCAGCTGCGCGAGCAGCGCGCCGCAGACATCGCCGTGGCCGAGGTCGAGGGTCACGGCGTCGTCGACGCCGGCCGCAGCGAGCGTCGCCAGCATCAGGTTGATGATCTCCACGTCCGCCGCGAGGGTGGCGGCGCCGAACAGCTCCGCCCCGGCCTGCACCGGCGCCCGCGAGGCGAGCGGCGTCTTCTGCCGCGCGTGCAGCGTGGAGCCGGCGTAGCACAGGCGGCTGACACCGTCGTCGGCGAGCGCGTGGGCATCGATACGCGCGACCTGCGGCGTGATGTCGGCGCGGATGCCCAGCGTGCGCCCGCTGGGCTGGTCCGGAACCTTGAAGGTGAGAATGTCGAGGTCCGCGCCCACGCCCTCGAGGAGGGACTCGGTGAACTCCACCAGCGGCGGCACCACGAGGCGGTAGCCCCAGCTCGCGTAGAGATCGAGCACCCGGCGGCGCAGGGCTTCCAGCCGCGCCGCGCGCTCGGGCAGCAGTTCGTCGACGCCGTCGGGCAGCTGCCAGCGGTCCACCGTGTCCATCGCCGTACTCAATTCACCAGGTAGAGGAGGCCCAGGCCCACGAGCATACTGCCGAGGCCGAAGCGCCGGATCGTCCTGTCATCGAGCTGCGCCACGAGCACCACCATGCTTCGCCAGCGCGCCGGGGACAGGAACGGCAAAAAGCCCTCGAGCACCAGCACGAGGGCCACCGCGACCGGGAAGACCTGCCAGAAATCCATAGGGCTCCGTAACGGGCCAGTAACAGGAGTCAACAAAAAACCGCGGGACCCGCGGGGCGCGGGCCCCACCGATCCTCACGGTTGGCGAATGGTACCACAGTGCCGGCGCGCGGGGCGCCAGCCGGCGCGGTCAATCAGTTGCCGGCACCGGCGTCTTTCAGATAGCGGAAGAACTCGCTGTCCGGCTGCAGGAGCATGATGTCACCCTGCGACTGGAACGCCTCGCCGTAGGCCCGGAGGCTGCGGGTGAAGCTGTAGAACTCCGGGTCCTGGCCGAAGGCGTTTGCATAGATCGCCGTGGCGCGGGCGTCGCCCTCACCGCGGATCTCCTCCGCCTCGCGGAAGGCGTTGGCCTCGATCACCGTGACCTCGCGGTCCGCGGCGGCGCGGATACCCTCCGCGAGCTCCTTGCCCTGGGCGCGGTGCTCGCGCGCTTCCTTCTCGCGCTCGGCGTTCATGCGCCGGTACACCGACTCGGAGACGTCCGGCGGCAGGTCGATCTGCTTCACGCGCACGTCGATCACCTCTACGCCGAGTTCCTCCCGGGCGACCTTGTCGAGGTCGCGGGTGATGATCTCCATCAGCTCGTCCCGCTCGCCGGACACCACCTCCTGAATGGTGCGCGCAGCGACCTGGTTGCGCAGGCCGTCGTTGATGCGCTGCGCGAGCAGCCCGGAGGCCCGCGACTCCTCACCGTTGGTGGCGGTGTAGAACTTGGCGGTGTCGTCGACGCGGTACTTGGCGTAGGAGTCGACGATCAGCGCCTTCTGCTCCTGGGTGAAAAAGCGCTCGGGCTGCGAATCCACGGTGAGGACCCGGCCGTCGAACTTGCGCACGTTGTTGACGAAGGGAATCTTCACGTGCAGGCCCGGCTCTAGGTTGGAGTTCACCACCTCACCGAAGCGCAGCAGCACGCCGCGTTCCGTTTCCTTGATGATGAACAACGAATTGCTGGCGATGAACAAGGCGATGACCGCCAGCAGCGAAAGCGTAAGGTTGCGTCCCGACATCTCAGCGTCCTCCTCCGCGACGGTTCTGCTGTGCGGCGGCGTCGCGCCGCAGCTGCTCGGTCACCGCGTCCGTGAGCTCCCGGATCGTGGCGCTGTCCAGGGAGATCTCCCGGCCCCGCGGCATGCTGGCGGCGCGCTCGGCCATCTTGTCCAGCGGCAGGTACATGACGTTGTTGCCGCCCTCCACGTCGACCATGACCTTGTTGGTCTTGCCGAGGACGCCCTGCATGGCGTCGATGTACAGGCGCTCGCGGGTGACCTCCGGCGCCTTGCGGTATTCCGCGAGGAGCTGGCGGAAGCGCTCCGCCTCACCCTCGGCCCGGGCGATAACCTGGTCGCGGTAGGCCGAGGCCTCCTCGATCATGCGCTGGGCGCGACCGCGGGCCTCGGGGACGATGCCGTTGGCGTAGGACTGGGCCTCGTTCTTGACCCGTTCCTCGTCCTCGCGTGCCTTGATCACGTCGTCGAAGGCGGCCTGCACCTGGCTCGGCGGCTTCGACTCGTCGACGTTGACCTTGCTGATGCGGATCCCGGTGCCGTAGGCGCTGGTATAGGCCTGCAGCCGGTCGCGCATTTCCTGGGCGATCTGCGCCCGGCCCTCGGTGAGCACCAGGTCCATGGTCATGCCGCCGACCACGTGGCGCAGGGCGCTCTGCGCCGCCTGCTCCAGGGAGTTCTCCGGGGCGCGGACCTCGAGCACATAGCTCTTCACGTCGTCGACCACGTACTGCACGGAGGTGCGTACCTCGACGATGTTCTCGTCCTGGGTGAGCATCACCTCGCGGAAGCTGGCCGAGCGGACCTTGGTCGTGTTGACCTTGATGACCTCGTCGATGAGCGGCGGGTTCCAGTGCAGGCCCGGCATCGCCGTGCTCTGGTAGCTGCCGAAGCGCAGTACCACGGCCCGCTCCTGCTCGTCGACCTGGTAGAAACCCATGAGGGCCCAGACGACGAAGAGGCCCGCGGCCACCAGTCCGAGCATGGCGCCAGAGAGGCTGCCGCCCCCGCCGCCGCCCCCGGAGCCACCGCGGCGCCCGCCGAACAGGCCGCCGAGGCGCTGCTGCAGCTTGCGCAGGGCCTCATCGAGGTCCGGCGGCCCCTGGTCGCCGCCGCCCCACGGGTCGTTCGGTTTGTTGCCGCCACCCGGCTCGTTCCAGGCCATAGCCATCTCCTGATCGTGAAAGCGAATCATTCTAGCAAAAAGGGAGGGTGCCCCATTACCGACCGCTGCTGCAATTCCCGGGGCGACCTCTGCGCGACAACCGGCTCAGGGCGCGCCCTCGCTGGCCACGAGCCGCTCCCAGTCCGCCCGCGGCAGGCGCACGGAAACGTGCGCGGCACCGTCGCTGCCGTAGTGCTCGTCGCGCACGGCGCCGAGGCGGTAAAGGGCCGCGCGGAAGCGTCCCTGCTCCGGGGCCAGCACCAGCTCGCGGGCCACCATGTCGTCGCCGACCAGTTCGCCGATGGCACCGAGCAGCGCCTCGAGGCCGCTGCCGTCGCGGGCGCTCACCCAGGCCCGCACGGGGCGGCCGGCGTCGTCGCGGTCGATGCGCGGCGCCGTCTCCAGCAGGTCGATCTTGTTGTAGACCTCGAGCTGCGGCACGTTCTCGGCGCCGATTTCCCGCAGCACCTCGCGCACCTGCAGGGCGTGCTCGGCGCGGTCCTCGCTGGCGGCGTCGACCACGTGCAGCAGCAGGTCGGCGTTGCGCGTCTCCTCGAGGGTCGCCTTGAAGGCCTCCACGAGCCGGTGCGGCAGGGGCGAGATGAAGCCGACGGTATCGGCGAGGATCACCGGGCCCACTTCCGGCAAGTCCAGCCGGCGCAGCGTCGGGTCCAGGGTCGCGAAGAGCTGGTCCGCGGCGTACACGCCCGCGGTGGTAAGGCCATTGAACAGCGTCGACTTGCCGGCGTTGGTGTAGCCGACGATCGACACCAGCGGCCATTGCCGGCCTTATAAAGATCACACCGAGTGCTTGGCAGACAGTAGCGGACAGCCCGAGCATCACACCGATCCACAGCGGCGGGGTCACGGCTTCCCATTGATGCATGAGATCCCACCGTTTCCCGTAGATCACCGCAAGCACAACACCGCAAAAGCCGAAGAGGATGGCCAGAAAGGTCTGGCCACCGAGCGACTCGCCGAGGAACACCCACCCAAACACCGCCGCGAACAGGGCGTTGGTGGCAAACAGCACATTGGTCCGGCGCGGCCCGACTCTTCGCATGGCCGCAAAGAGCAAAAAATCGCCAAAAACGATCCCAGTCAGCGAAGACAGAATGACATAGGGCCAGAATTCGCCGCCAATTGCTATCGAGCGGCCTGTGGCCAGCAACATGCCGGCCATGATGATCACAGCTGCGATCATCCGCAGCCGGTTGAAATGAAGCGAGCCGAGTTCTGTGGCCGGACGGTGCGAGAACAGGGCCGCCATGGTCCAGCTGAGGGCAGCCGCGAGCGCAAGCAGGGCCGCTGGGTTCAATCCGCCAAATGTCATGAAGGTCGCGACCGCCTGCTAGAGAATGATGGCGGTATCGCCTGATCGTTCCTCGTGGTCGTTCAGGCGCGTGGCGCGTGCTTGCTGAGAATCCGCTGC
>CAJWWA010000285.1 GCA_913048495.1 uncultured Halieaceae bacterium | reverse complement strand
GACGCCGAGCTCGTCGAGCACGGCCGCTGCCGCGCGCATGACCGGCAGGTCCGAATCGCTGCCCATGATGATCCCGACCTTCGCGTTCATGCGGCTTCTCCCCGGCTGCCGGTGAGGCGGCGGTAGGCGGCCGCCGCGCGCTCGCCGGCCTCGGCAGCGCTGGCGCCGATGGCGGTGATGTGGCCGAGCTTGCGCATGGCGCGGGCCGGGGCCTTGCCGTACCAGTAGGTGGCGACGGGGCCCTCGGCGCTGCGGCCAGCGGCGCGGTCCCGGGCGGCCTCGGCGATGGCCTCGGTGCAGAGCAGGTTGCGCATGGCGGCCGGTGTTTCCAGCGCCGTGCCCGCGAGCGGCAGCCCGGTCACCGCCCGCAGGTGCTGCTCGAACTGGGACGACTCGGTCGCTTCCAGCGTGTAGTGGCCGGCGTTGTGCACCCGCGGCGAGATCTCGTTGATGACCACGCGGCCGTCGGCGCAGTGGAAGAGCTCCACGCCGAAGGTGCCGACGCCGTCGAGGGCCTCGATGGCGTCGCGGGCCACCCGCTCGGCCTCGGCGAGGACCGCTTCGCCGGCGTCGCTCGGGGCGTACACCCACTCGAGAACGCTGTAGTCGCCGTCGAAGGTCATGTCGACCGGGGGGAAGCTGCGGATGTCGCCATCCTGGGCGCGCACCACGATAACGGCGATCTCCCGGAAGTCGCCGGCGTGGGCCTCGTAGAGCGTTTCGCCGGGCCAGGCCCCGGCAAGGGCGGCCTCGTCGCGCAAGAGCTGCACCCCGCGGCCGTCGAAGCCGCCGCGCAGCGCCTTCTGTACCAACGGGTAGCCGAGTTCCGCGGCGGCGGCCGCGGCCTCGCCCGCCTCGCCGCCGGCGATCACGAAGGGCAGGGTGGGCAGGTTGGCCCCGGCGAGCCAGCGCTTCTGCCGCGCCTTGTCCTGGATGGTTTCGATCACCGCGAGGCTGGGGTGGCAGTGGATGCTGCCGGCGGCTTCCGCCCGGCGCAGCACGTCCACCGCGACCGGGGGCACGTCCTCGCGTTCGTAGGTGACGATATCGCAGGCGTCCGCGAGGGACTGCACGGCGCCCGCGTCGTCCATGGCGCCGACCACCGCCGCACCGGCGCGCTGCGCCGCGGGACTGTTCGCGTCCCCGGTGAGGATGACGGTGTCGATGGCCAGCGACTGCGCCGCCTCGCACAGGAACATGCCCAGCTGGCCATCGCCAACGATGCCTACGCGAATCTTCATGCTGCCCCCGCCCGTCCGGGCCTGACTGGAAAAGCCGGGCACTATACCTGTCCCGAGTGTAGCATCAAGCCCCGCGGCGGCCGCGGCCCCGCCTCAGGCCGCGCCGGCAGACTCCGCGAAGGCCCGCGCGGCCTTGTAGTCGGCCTTGCCGTTGGGCGCCCGGAAGGGCTGGGGCGCGGCGAAGACCCGCTTCGGCGCCTTGTAGGGCGCCAGCCGCTCGCGCACCGTGGCGACCAGCGCGGCCTCGTCGAGGCCGGCGCCGGGGACGAGGTGAACGATGGCGGTCACGGCCTGGCCCCAGGTGGGGTCCGGGAGACCGACCACCAGGGCGTCCTCGACGTCCGGTTGGCCCTTCAGGGCCTCCTCCACTTCCTCCGGGTAGATCTTCTCGCCGCCGGAGTTGATACAGACCGAACCCCGCCCGAGCAGCGTCAGCGTGCCGTCCTCGGCGACCAGGCAGTAGTCGCCGGGCACGGCGTAGCGGTGGCCGTCGATGCTGCGGAAAGTCTTCGCGGTTTTCTCCGGGTCCTTGTAGTAGCCCTTCGGGATGGGGCCGCCGAAGGCGATGAAGCCGGGTTTGTCACTGCCCCGGGGCAGCTCCCGGTCCTGTTCGTCGAAGACGCGGCAAAGATCGTTGGTCACGAAGCGCGCGGTTTCCACCGGCGCGTCCCGGGTCATGATCGAGGCGCCGAAGCCCACCGCCTCCGACGCGCCGAAGCTGTCGGCGATCGCCGCCTGCGGCAGGTGCGCGAGCAGGCGCTGCTTGATCTCGGTGCTGAACATGACGCCGGAGGAGATGATCAGCCCAAGGCTGTCGAGGTCGTAGCGGTCGCGGGCCTCATCCAGCGCGGCGAGGAGGGGCCTGGCAAAGCTGTCGCCGACGATGGCGATCTGCGACACGCGGTGCCGGTCGACGGCCTCCCAGACGGCCTGCGCGTCAAGGGAGGGGTTGGGCAGCGTGACCACGGTGCCGCCGCTGAAAAACGCGCCCATGGCGGTGAACAGGCCGGTGCCGTGCATGAGCGGGCAGATGGGCAGGATCGTTGCCCCCGGGCCGTTGGCGGCGATCGTCGCCCGCAGTTCTTCCAGCGTCTCCGGCACCGGGCCCACGGCGCGCAGGGCCAGCGACTGGGCTTCGCGCAGGTTGTGCTGGTCCCACATCACCCCTTTCGGCATGCCCGTGGTACCCCCGGTGTAGAGCAGCAGCAGGTCGTCGCCGCTGCGCGGCCCGGGCAGGTTACTGCCGTCGCCGTCCTCGGCGAGGGTCTCGTAGGCGAGGGCCCAGCCGGGTACCGGTCCGTCCCCGACCTCGACCCAGGCCTTCACCGCCGGCAGCCGCGGGCGCAGCGCATCGACCCGGTCGCGGAACGCGGCGTCGTAGAACACGGCCTCGGCATCGGCGTTGTCGAGGATGTAGTGCAGCTCGTCCTCTCGGTAGCGGTAGTTGACGTTCGCATGCACCAGCCGCGCGCGGAAACAGGCCGCCAGCGTTTCCATGAAGGCGGGGCTGTTGCGCAGGTAGAAACCCACCTTGGCCCCGGGGGCGAGTCCTGCCGCCTGCAGGGCGCGGCCGAGGTTGTTGCTGCGCCGGTCGACCTCCCGCCAGCTGAGCGCGCGGTCGCCGTGGGCGAGGGCGGGGTGTTCGGGCGGCAGTTCGGGGATGATGGTGTCGAGGATGTCGCCGAAGTTCCAGGCCATGGGCTTGCTCCGTGTTATTGCTCTTTCGTTATTGCCGTGTGGGTGTTACGCGCTTCCCGGCCGGCAGGATGCGCGCCACGCCGCGGCCGCGGCGGTCCGCGGCGGCGGCCGTGCCGGCGGGGCCCGCGGTCACCAGCTGCACGTCGCCGAGGTGACCCCAGTCGTTCGGCTCGACCCGGTAGCCGAGGTCCTCGAGGCCGCGGCGGGTCCTGGCAGGGATGGGCCACTGGTCGTGGCGGATGAGCCTGGCCTGCGGCAGCTGGTGGTGGAAGCGGGTGGCGTCGACGGCGTCCTGCGGCGCGAGGCCCGCATCGACGAGGTTCAGCAGTACCTGGAAGACCGAGGTGAAAATGGTGCTGCCCCCGGGGGTGCCCAGCACGATGACTGGCGCGCCGTCCGCGAGGAGGATGGTCGGGGTCATGGACGACAGCATGCGCTTGCCCGGGGCGATGGCGTTGGCTTCGCCGCCGATGACGCCGAACTCGTTCGGCACGCCCGGCGCGGCGCTGAAGTCGTCCATCTCGTTGTTGAGCAGGAAGCCGGCGCCTTCCACGACCACGCCCGAGCCGAAGTCCCAGTTCAGCGTGTAGGTGAGGGAGACGGCGTTCCCGGCCGGGTCGAGGCCCGGCGGCACCGCCTCCGCCGGGCTGATCGCCGTCGCGTCGACGCCGGCAGCGCGGCGCGCGAGGTAGGCCGGGTCGAGGAGGGCGTCCACCGGCACGGGGACGAAATCCGGGTCCGCGAGGTAGCGGGCGCGGTCGGCGAAGACGCGCTTCTCCAGCTCGGCGAGCAGGTGCAGGTAGCGGGGTCCATTGTGCCGGGCATCGGCGAACAGCGGCGCGGCGGCGTCGCGCAGGGCGAGGAGCTGCAGCAGGGCGACCCCACCGGAGCTCGGTGGCGGCGCGGTCAGCACCGTGTAGCCGCGCCACTGCCCCGCGAGCGGCTCGCGCCAGCGCGGGCTGTAGCCCGCGAGATCGGCCGCGCTGATCAGTCCGCCGCTCCTGGCCTGCTGGGCGAGCAGCAACTCGGCCGTGCGTCCGCGGTAGAAGTCGGCCGGGTCGGCCGCGAGCCGGGCAAGCGTCGCGGCGAGCTCGGGCTGGCGGAAGCGCTCCCCCGGGGTGAGCCCGCCGAAGTAGCGCGTGAAGTTGGTTTCGCCGGCCAGGAACGCGTCGGTTTCCGCAGCGATTTCCGCCAGCCCAGGGGGTACGGCGAAACCGTCGCGGGCGAGGTGGACGGCCGGCGCGAGCAGCCGCGCCCAGGGCTGGCTGCCGTAGCGCCCGTGGGCTGCCGCGAGGCCGGCGACGGTGCCGGGAACGCCGGAGGCGCGGCCGCCGACCAGGGCCTCCCGGGCGCGGAAGCTGCCGTCCTCGGCGAGGTACATGTCGGCTGTTGCAGCGGCGGGGGCGGTCTCGCGGAAATCGAGAAAGGC
>CAJWWA010000284.1 GCA_913048495.1 uncultured Halieaceae bacterium | reverse complement strand
CGGCGGCGTACACGCGCTCGCGGATCATCGCCGATAGCAGATCCATGATTTCCGGGCGCTTGGGGTGCACGTGGTCTCCCGGTGTCCACAGGATCTCCGTCCCGCGCGGAACGGCGTCATGCAGGGCCGCGATGGCGCGCCCGGGGATCGACTCGTCCGCATCGGCATTGATCACCACCAGCGGCCGCGGCGCGTAGCGCCCCACCCAGCGCTCCGGGGACAGGTGCTCGGCGCCGGCGATGCGCGCCAGGTAGCCGCCCACCGCGCGGCGCAGCCAGGGCGTCGGCAGCCGGCCCTCGAGGCCGTACTCGATCACCTCCGCCGGCTCGCCGGAGCCGTGGATCAGCCAGAGTCGGTCCACGCGCGCATCGAGGGTCGCGGGCACCGCGGCGAGGTAGGCGCCGAAGCTCACGCCCGCCAGCTCCACCTGCTCCGGGGCGAGGTCCGGCCTCGCCAGCAGGTAGTCGAGGGCGAGCAGCACCGCGGCCGGCGTATCGAGGATGCCGCGCTGGATGTCCGGGAGGGCGGCCAGGAGCGGCAGCCACTCGCGGTAGGGAATCTCGCTGAAGGGGTAGCTCAGGGCCGCCACGGCCACGCCGCCGGGATCGCGGATCAGCGTCGCCGCCTTGCGCCCGGTCTCGTTGCCCGCGAGGAGCAGCACCAGCGGGCGGCCGGGGAGCGGTTCGTCGGGGATGCGCAGGGCGATCTCGAAGCGCACGCCGCTGGACGACGTGAGCCGCAGCTCCTCGATGCGGCTGCCCTCGAAGGGATAGCTGGCGAGGACCTCGGCGCTGGCCAGCCGGCCCTGGCGGTCCCGGTAGTCGGGTTCCGGCGCGGCCACGGCGAGCAGGTAGGCGAGAAAGGCGCCGGCCCCGAGCAACAGCAGGAGCAGGGCGCCGGCGGCCGCGCGGAGCAGCTGGGCAAGGACCTTCACGGCCCGCCGGCCGCCGCGGCGGGCGGCGTCTCCAGGGTGACCGTGAGCAGCCGCCCGTCTTCATCGACCAGCTCCATGCGCAGCAGCAGGTAATCCCGCGCCGGGTCCAGCCACAGCCGGGTGGCTTCCTCGCCCTCCGGAACCGGGGCGCGCGTGAGGCGCAGCGCTTCGAAGGTGCCGGCGGGCACCGTGATGGTCTCCTGCCCCCGGGGCGCGAAGCGGTAGTCCTCGTAGTCGCCGCCGTCGCTCACCCGGTACGCGTAGTGGGCCGCGAGGTCCGGGTGATCGCGGACGAGCGCCCGCTGCAGGGCGAGCTGCCAGCCGAGCGGGTCCCAGGCCGGCTCGATCAGCGGGTGCTGCCGTTCCTTGTCTCCGCTGCGGCGGACCATCCCCGCCTCGCGATCAAAGGTGACCAGGCGCTCGCGGCGACCGGCCAGGCCCCCCTGGCGGTAGCGATACGCGAGCGCGCGCAGCGCGGGCGTGTCGACCAGGCGCGTCTCCTGCTCCAGGAAAAGGAGAGGCGCGTCGATGCGGGAACGGAACAGCCAGACCTCGCCGTCGCGGGACAGGCTGCGCTCCGCGCGGGCGCTGAAGGGCAGGGCACTGAAGCGCACGCGGTACTGGGCCGTAAAGGGTACAAGGCCGGCCTCGTCGCCGGCTTCGGCGTCGACGTCAGCCGCCGCGGGGTGGCTGCCCGTGCCTGCGGCGGTCAGCCACAGCAGGGCGATGGCGCCGGTGAGCGGCCGTCCTCGAAACAGGGCCCGGGGCCCGGGAACGCTGGCTGGCACGGTAAACCTCTCTGTCCTGCCGCCCCCAGTATAGCCAGTGCGGCGGCCTGCCGGCAGGGCGGGCCGCCTCCCGGCGCGGCCGGTGCCGCGCTATGCTCGCGGGATGGTTGTTTCGCCCGCCTGTTATCTCGGTCTGCCCGCCTGGGGTTTTCCCGGCTGGACCGGTACCTATTTTCCGCGCCCCGAAGGCCGGGAAACGACGTTGTCGCTCTACGCCCGCGTGTTCAACACGGTCGAGGGCAACACCACCTTCTACCGGGTGCCCGACCGGGCAACGGCGCAGCGCTGGGCGGCGGCGGTGGCTGGCACGGGCTTCCGCTTCAGCTTCAAGCTGCCGCGCACCCTCACCCACGAGGCGCGGCCCCGGTCCGCCGACCTCGCCGCCTTCTTCGACGCCATGGAGGTCATCGGTGATCAGCTCGGGCCCTTTCTCGTGCAGTGTCCGGCGGCGTTGGGCCCGGAGGAGTTGCCCAGGCTGGAAGCGCTCTTTGCCCGCCTGCCCGCCGTCCACCGCTACGTGCTCGAACTGCGGCACCCTGCCTTCTTCACCGAGCCGCAGCGGGTGGAGCCGCTCCTCGAGCGCCACGATGCCGGCCGGGTCATGTTCGACAGCCGCCCGATCTACCGGGGCGATGCGCAACATCCGGAGGTCCTCGCCGCCCGGCACAGGAAGCCGGATGTGCCCCTGCTCGACACGGTCTACAACGGCCTCGCCTACGCCCGGGTGGTGCTGCACCCGGATGACAGCCAGAACGGGCCCTGGGTCGAGGAATGGCTGGCGCGCGGAGCCGACTACCTGGAGGCCGGGCACACGCTGTACTTCATGATGCACTGTCCCAACAACCAGCACTGCCCTGCCTTCGCGGAGCGCTACCACGCCGCCCTGCGCGAGCACGTCCCCGGCCTGGCGCCGCTGCCCCCGTGGCCGCTGCCGCAGCAGCCCGGACTTTTCTAGCGGGCCATTACCCGGAGAAGGCTGTCGGGAAAGTTTACAGTTCGGCGTCCCGACCGCCGTGGACCGCCCCAGACTGCGTCCCGGAAGCCGTTACGGACCGTCGCGTCGAACCGGGAAGCGGGGCGCCGGTCACAGAAACAGACCTCGCGCGGCCGCTTTGTGACCGGGGTCACGGCTCGCCCGCGACCGTGGCCCGCCCCTTGCCTGCACCGGCGTGTACACGCAACGCACAAGGATATCGTCATGATCAGCACCTCACGGGCTATTGCCGTCCTCGGCCTGCTGGCCGGCCTCTTTCTCGGCGGTCGAGCCGAGGCAGAACCCATCGTGCCGTCGGTCACGATCACTTTTGATCGTCCCATCTTCAGCATGGGGTCGGACAACGTTCGCATCTTCTTCCCGGGCGAGACCGGCGGCAGCGACTCGGCACGGGTGGCAGCCGGTCGTTTCAGCGGCTCCGCCAGCAACCTCGTGGGCGTCAGTGAAAGCATCTTCGTGGACGGCGTCGACGATGTCTTCATGTACTGCTACGACCTCTACGATGCGATCCGCGGCGGCAACGTCGTCGACTACACCATCAACTTCGGTAGCATCATGCAGCGGACGCTGGACTTCATCGGGGCCGTGAACACGGTGCTGAATACGCAGCGCGGCACCCTGGCCCTCGAAGCGTTCGACCGCTACGCCTGGGTGCGCCCGGACAGCGCGGCGCAGAGCGCTGCGATCCAGCTCGGCCTGTGGGAGAGCAAGTACGAAAGCGACGATGCCTGGGATATCGGCACGGGCAGTTTCAGCGCCAGCGCGCTGCACTCGGGCACGGGGGCCGCATTGGAGGGGTTCTTCGCGGCCGTCCGCGACCCGGGGAACACGCCGCTCGAGCCGCAGTTTGCCATGCTCCTCGAGAGCCCCGAGTACCAGGACATGATCACCGCCGATCCCCCGGGCACGGTGCCCACGCCGGCGCCGCTCGGCCTTCTCCTCCTCGGCGGCCTGGCCGCGTTCTGGCAGCGGCGCCACTCCCGGGCCTGAGGCCTCGTCCTCAGTCGTCGCGCAGCCGTCGTCCCCAACGGTGGCAGCGCGCGGCGAGAAACTTCTCCTCGTAGCCGTCCCGCGCACGACGCCAGCGCTCCATCTGCACCGCCGAGCCGCCACCGCGGCGAAGGCGGGTGTAGTGCTCGATGCGCTCGTGCCAGCGCTTGCAGCTGTCGAGGTCGGCCATGGCCCGGAGCGCGTGGCTTTGTGCCGGGGTGAGCCCCGTCATCGCCAGCGCGAGGGCGGTGAGTGTTCGCAGGCGAAAGTCCATCTGCAGTCCCCGTGTGCGGTCATCACGGTACACGTTAGCTGCGGCCTGAATGGCACTTCCACGGTTTGAACGAAGTGGGCCGAACGGTGCCTGCGCTGCGCGGGCGGCTACAAACTGTAAACGATGTGTCCGGAATGGACCCAGTGTGAGATGGCCCGCCCGAGAGGATTCGAACCTCTGACCTCTGCCTCCGGAGGGCAGCGCTCTATCCAGCTGAGCTACGGGCGGTTTACAGTGAACAGGTCTCTGTAAGTGGCTGCATTGTATATGGTTTTTTATCAGGGCTCTACTCCCGCCGCGGAGTCTGTGGTGGTCAGATCAGTGCGGCGGTTTTGATATGTGCGTAAAGCTGCATTTTGGGCTCAAGCTCTAACTGGCTTGCCGACTGTCG
>CAJWWA010000283.1 GCA_913048495.1 uncultured Halieaceae bacterium | reverse complement strand
TCATTGCCGCGCCCAAGAACATTCGCGCCATCACCAGCGAGTTGCGCGACCTGGACAAGCCCGTCAAGCGCGTCATGATCGCCGGCGGCGGCAACATCGGCGAGCGCCTCGCCGCCGGCATCGAGAACGACTACACGGTCAAGCTCATCGAGAACAGCTACGCCCGCTGTCGCGAGCTGTCCGAGCGGCTCAAGCACACGCTCGTGATCGACGGCAGCGCGTCGCAGCCGCAGCTGCTCAAGGAAGAGAGCATCGATTCGGTAGACGTCTTCTGCGCGCTGACCAACAACGACGAATCCAACATCATGATGTCGATGCTGGCCAAGCGCCTCGGGGCCAAGAAGGTGATCACGCTGATCACCAACAAGGCCTACGCGGAGCTCGTGGGCGACGAGATCGATATCGCCATCTCGCCGCAGGAGATCACCATCTCCAGCCTGCTCGCCCACGTGCGCAAGGGCGAGGTGAGCAACATCCACGCCCTGCGCCGCGGCGCCGCCGAGGCGCTGGAACTCACCGCCCTCGGCGACGCCTATTCATCGCGGGTGGTGGGCCGCAAGCTCGAGGACATCGCGTTGCCGGAAGGGGTGACGATCGGCGCCATCGTCCGCGGCGACGAAGTGCTCATCGCCCACCGCCACGTCGTGGTCGAGACCGGCGACCACGTGATTCTCTTCGTCGTGGACAAGACGCGGATTCCGGCGGTGGAGAAGCTCTTCGCTGTCGGCCTCGGCTTCTTCTCCTAGCTGTAGACGCCCATGCAGCTCGCCATCTCCCTGCGCATCCTTGGCCTGCTGCTGACCCTGTTCTCCAGCGCCATGCTCGTGCCGCTGGTGGTCGCGGTCATGGCCGAGGACGAGACGGTGCCGGGCTTTCTCGCCGCCTTCTCCATTACCCTCGCCGCCGGACTCCTGCTCTGGCTGACCATGCGCGGCGCGCAGCGGGAGCTGCGCATCCGCGACGGCTTCCTGGTCACGGCGCTTTTCTGGACCGTCCTCGGCCTGTTCGGGGCCCTGCCCTTCGCGCTGACCGAGTCCCTCGGCGTGGGCCCCGTGGACGCCGCCTTCGAGTCGATCTCCGGCCTGACCACCACCGGGGCGACGGTCCTGATTGGCCTCGACGACCTGCCCCGGTCTCTGCTGCTCTACCGGCAGCTGCTGCAGTGGCTGGGCGGCATCGGCATCATCGTGGTGGCCGTGGCCGTACTGCCCATGCTCGGCATCGGCGGCATGCAGCTGTACCGCGCAGAGACGCCGGGGCCGAGCAAGGACAGCAAGCTGACGCCGCGCATCGCCGAGACCGCAAAGGCCCTGTTTGTCATCTACGTGGCGCTGACCGCGACCTGCGGCCTCGCCTACTTCGCCGCCGGCATGACGGCCTTCGACGCCCTCTGCCACGCCTTCTCCACCGTGGCCATCGGCGGCTTCAGCACCCACGACGCCAGCATGGGCTACTTCGACAGCAACACCATCTACCTGATCTGCACGCTGTTCATGCTGGTGTCGGCGATCAACTTCGGCATGCATTACAGCGCCTTCAAGCGCCGCAGCCTGAGCCACTACCGGCAGGACTCGGAGACCCGCTTCTTCGGCAGCGCCATGCTCGTCTGCACCACGGCGACCATCGCCTACCTCATCGCCTCCGGCACCCTCGAGGTCGAGGACGGCATCGTCCACGGCCTGTTCCAGGCGGTGTCGATCACCACCACCACGGGCTTTGCCACCCAGGACTTCGCGGCCTGGCCGGGGTTCCTGCCCATGATGCTGATGATGTTCTCCTTCATGGGCGGCTGCGTCGGCTCCACCGGCGGCGGCATCAAGGCCATGCGCCTCATGCTCATCTACAAGCAGGGTATCCGCGAGCTCAAGCAGCTGATCCACCCGCACGCGGTGATCCCGCTGAAGGTCGGCAACCGCCGGGTCGAGGCCACCGTGGTGAGCGCGGTGTGGAGCTTCTTCGCCGTCTACACCTTCGTCTTCATCGTGCTGATGCTGGTGCTCATGGCCACCGGGCTCGACTTCCTCACGGCCTTCTCGGCCATGGGCGCGACGCTGAACAACCTGGGCCCGGGGCTCGGCGCGGTGAGCGCCAACTACGCGGGGATCGGCGACTTCGCCAAGGCCGTGCTGTGCCTCGCCATGCTCCTCGGCCGCCTCGAGGTGTTCACCCTGCTGGTGCTGTTCACGCCGATGTTCTGGCGCCAGTAGCGGGCACTGCGCTCAACCCTGGCCGCGGGCCTTGCGCACCATGTCGTAGGCGACCTGGATCTCCTGCGCCCGTTCCGTCGCCACTTTCAGCATGTCTTCCGGCACGCCGCGGGCGATGAGCTTGTCCGGGTGGTGCTCGCTCATGAGCTTGCGGTAGGCCCGCTTCAGTTCGCGATCGTCCACGTCCGGACTCACCCCCAGGGCGGCGTAGGCGTCATCGAGGGACGTGCCCGGCTGCACGGCGGCCCCGCCGGCACCGTGGAAATGCTCCTGGGCCCGGGTCATGCCGAGAAGCTGGTCGAGCTGTGCCTCCGTGTACCCGAGGAGCCCGGCGACCTCGCCGAGTACCCGCCGCTCCGCCGCGTCGAGCTGGTGATCCGCCAGCGCCAGCGACACCAGGAAGAACAGCAGCGTCTGCTTCACCAGCCGCTGGCCGCGGCAGGTCTCGAGGAAACGGGCCACCACCGGGGCCGGGTCGAAGCCCGCCGCCGAACCCTGCTTGAACAGGCCGATGGCCTCCTTGCGCTGCTCGGGGCTCAGGCGCAGCTGGCGGAACAGGGCCTCCGTGTGGTCTATCTCGGCCTGGGAGACCCGCCCGTCGGCCTTGGCGATATAACCCAACAGCAGGAAGCAGGTTTCGAAGAAGCTGCGCTGGATGCGCGCGATACCCTCGCGGCCGCCGAGGGCGAAATGGCCCGCGAGGCCGCGATCGAAGGCGTGGCCGAGCAGCAGGCCGACCAGGAGGCCCAGGGGGCCGGCGATCAGGAGGCCGAGAAGACCGGCGACGAGTTTGCCGTAGAACATGCGCGTCTCCGCTGGCGGGGTTTCGGCGAACGGCCGGGACGGCCTGGCTGGGCACCGCAGCGGCGGCGGCCGCGCATATTATGCCGGGTGCCCAGCCTGTATAATACCCGCTTTTTTACCCCGGCCCGCCGCCGGGGCCCGGGACGGAACGAGCATGAGCGACAAGCTGACTTTCCAGGACCTGGTCCTGCGCCTGCAGGCCTTCTGGGGCGAGAAAGGCTGCGTGGTCCTGCAGCCGCTGGACATGGAGGTGGGCGCCGGCACCTTCCACCCGGCCACGTTCCTGCGCTCCCTCGGCCCGGAGAACTGGAATGCGGCCTACGTACAGCCGAGCCGCCGGCCCACCGACGGCCGCTACGGGGAAAACCCCAACCGGCTGCAGCACTACTACCAGTTCCAGGTGGTCATGAAGCCCTCGCCGCCGGAATTCCAGGCGCTCTACCTCGAGTCGCTGCGCGCCCTCGGCATCGATACGGGCATCCACGACGTGCGCTTCGTGGAGGACAACTGGGAGTCACCGACCCTCGGCGCCTGGGGCCTCGGCTGGGAAGTGTGGCTGAACGGCATGGAAGTGACCCAGTTCACCTACTTCCAGCAGGCCGGCGGCCTCGAGTGCTACCCGGTCACCGGCGAGATCACCTATGGCCTGGAGCGCATCGCCATGTACCTGCAGGGCGTGGACAGCGTCTACGACCTGGTCTGGGCCGAGACGCCCGCCGGCACGGTGAGCTACGGCGACGTGTTCCACCAGAATGAAGTCGAGATGTCGCGCTACAACTTCCGCGAGGCCGACACGAAGGCGCTGTTCGCGCAGTTCGATCACTGCGAGGCCGAGGCGGGCCGCCTGGTGGGGCTCGAACTGCCCCTGCCCGCCTACGAGATGGTCATGAAGGCCTCGCACACCTTCAACCTGCTCGACGCCCGGCACGCCATCTCGGTGACCGAGCGCCAGCGCTACATCCTGCGCGTGCGCACCCTGGCCCGCGCGGTGGCCGCGGCCTACGTCGAGGCGCGGGCGCGCCTGGGCTTCCCGATGGCGGACGCCGCACTGCGCGAGGCCGCCCTCGCGGACCGGCAGCAGGCAGCGGAGGCCAGCGCATGAGCACCGAGACACTGCTGGTCGAGATCGGCACGGAGGAGCTGCCGCCGAAAGACCTGAAGACCCTGGGCCTGGCTTTCCGCGACGGCCTGCTCAAGGGCCTGGCAGAGCGCGACCTCGCCCACGGCGATGCCCGCTGGTTCGCCACGCCCCGGCGCCTGGCGGTGCTGGTGGAGGAGGACTTGGGTATAAAAATAACATTACATTTAATGATGATGCGATGATAGGTGTAATGCAGATCCTGAAAGAAGTTTCTGAGCTTAAATTCAGTTTT
>CAJWWA010000282.1 GCA_913048495.1 uncultured Halieaceae bacterium | reverse complement strand
CGGTGGCCCCGCCGATCACTTCGGTGACGCCGAGGTCGTAGAGCGCCACCCAGGCCGCCTGCAGCGCCGGGCTGCCATGGGAGTGCACGTAGTAGAAATCGACCCCGCCGGCTGACCCCGGGTAGATCGGTGGGGACTGCCCGAGCTTCGTGTTCACGGTGAACGGGTCACCGAGTACGCCCTCGCGCAGCAGCAGGGCGTCGTTGATGAAAGTGCCCCCGACGATGGCGATGTGCGGCGTCTCCGCCGCGGTCGCGACCCGCCAGGGTGCGGCGAGCAGCAGGATGAGCTGGCTGAGCACCAGGATAGTGCGCAGAGACGGCGTTAACGGCATGGTTTTGCCCTCCGGGGCTGCTGAACGACTGGTGCAGCCGAGGGAAGCACCATGTGTGCCAGCCAGCCAGCCGGCGGGCGGGCTTCACCGCCGGTAGATCACCCGGTCTTCCTTGATGGTCTGCTCAACGACGATCTCGTCGAGTGCCTCTTCCGGCACCTCGAGCGGGTTGGCGGACAGCACCACGAAATCCGCCAGCTTGCCCGGCTCGATGCTGCCCTTCGTGTCTTCCTCGGAGTGCTGCCAGGCCGGCCACAGGGTGAGCGCCTTGAGGGCGGTGGCCACCGGCACGCGGTGCTCCGGGCCGAGGATGTCGCCGCTGCGCGAGCGCCGCGTGACCGTCGCGGAAAGCACCCGCATGGAGTCGGGCAGGGCCACCGGCGCATCGTGGTGGCTGCCGAACATCATGTCGCGTTCGAGGAGCCAGCCGGTGGGTGAGATGTTGTCAGCGCGGACCGGCCCCAGCACGGACTCCCGGTGCCAGTCGCCCCAGTAGAACGTGTGCATGGGGAAGAGGGACGGGAAGATGTTCAGTGCCTTGAGGTCATCAACCTGGTCGAGGCGCAGCGTCTGGCCGTGGATGAGCACCGGCCGCACCTCGACGTCCGGGTATTCCGCCCGCGCCGCGCGAACAGCCCCGATGAACTGGTCGATGGCCGCATCGCCGTTGGCATGGCAGAGGATCTGCCAGCCGTTGGCGAAGGCCTTCTCCACGGAGGCCATCACCGTGTCCTCGTCGATGGCGCCGTAGCCGCGGTAATCGTCGGGCTGGCCGTGCGGGGGGTGAAAGTAGGGCTGGCTGAGGAACGCCGTTTTTCCCTGCGGCGACCCGTCGATGGTCAGCTTCACGCCGCCGACGCGGTAGCGGTTGTCATAGGTCAGCGATGGCTCGACGGACTCGACCTGGAGCATGTCCGGGTAGGCCACCAGGTCGACCTCCAGTTCACCACGGTCGGCGACCCGGCGCATGGCATTCATCGAGTCCTGGCTGGCGCGCCCCTCCTGCACCGTGGTGTAGCCGTAGGCGGCCGCCATGCGGGTTCCTGCCAGCACCAGTCCGTCGTTGATCTCGTCGGTGAAGCCGCCGGCCATCCGCAGCAGCACCATGTAGAGCGCGTTTTCCTCGAGGACGCCATTGGGCTCGCGGTTGCCGTCCCGTCGCCGGATCACGCCGCCGGGCGGGTTGTCGGTCTCGGCGCTGATGCCGGCGAGCGCCAGTGCCTTGCTGTTGGCGGCACCCAGATGGCCGGACTGGTGGATGATCAGCATCGGGTAGGCGGTGGAGACGGCATCGAGTTCGTCGCGGGTAGGGTGGCGTTGCTCGGCGAGCTGCGAGTCGTCGTAGCCGAAGCCGGCGATCCAGCCGACCTGCTCCACCCGGCCCGCGTTAGCGTCAGCCCACTCCGCGATGATCCGCTGCAGGGCAGGAATATCCCGGCCCTCGCCGTCCGGCGGCGGCAGCAGGTTGGCGGTGCTCGCCTGCAGGCCGATGGCGAAGGCATGGCCGTGGGAATCCACGAAACCTGGCAGCATCGTCCTGCCCGCCAGGTCGACGCGCCGCGTGTTGTCATCGGCCGTCGCCAGTACGGCAGCCTCCGAGTCCACGCTGAGGATGCGGCCGTCCGCCACGGCAACTGCCTCGACGACCGGGTTGTCATCGTCGATGGTGAGGATGGTGCCGCCGTGGTAGATCGTATCGGCAGCTTGCGCGACCGCGTGCGCGGAGAGCTGCGCAGCGGCGAGGAAAGCGACCGCACACAGGCCGGCGCGGTGAAGGCGGGAGCGGCGTGCCATCAGAGAGAACCCCGTTGCTGTTATCGGTTTAGATAATAGTGCCAGAAAAGCTGCGTGGCGACGCTTCGGTAGGGGCGGTAGCGCTCGCCGAGCGCCACCAGGTCTTCCTGCGCGGGTTTTTCGTCCAGCCCCTTCACCGCCTGCAGTGCCTTGACCAGCGCCAGGTCGCCCACGGGCCACAGGTCCGGCCGGCGAAGGGCGAGTAGCAGGTAGCAGTCGGCGGTCCAGTGGCCGATGCCGGGAATGGCCGTGAGCAGCGCCCGCACCGTTTCATCCCTGCGCCGGGCGAGGGTGGCCAGCGGCAGGCTGCCGTCCTCGATCGCCTCGGCGGCGAGGCGCGTGTAGCGCAGTTTCTGGCGGCTGACGCCCGCGCCGCGCAGTGCCGCATCGTCGAGGGCCAGGTACGCGGCGGGGGAGAACTCGGGCAGCAGCGCCTCGACCTTGGCCAGCGTGGCCTTCGCCGAGGCCAGGGACACCTGCTGCTCCAGGATGATGTAGACCAGGGTACGGAAGCCCGCCGGCCGGGAGCGGAAGGCCGGCCTGCCGTGGCGCTCGACGATGGCCGCAAGATCCGGGTCGGCGGCCGCGAGCGTATCGATAGCCGAGCGGTGGGTGCCGGGGGTGAGAGCGCGCATGGGCGACAGGCTAGCATCGCTACCCGGTGGGCGCACCGGGCAGAGCCTGTCACACTACCCGGCCCATACCCACAGCCTTAGCGGAGCCAAGCATGGAACAGCAACGGGACTTCGACATCGTCATCTACGGCGCCACCGGCTTTACCGGCCGCCTCGTCGCCGAGTACCTCGCGCAGCAGGTCGGCCACGGCCTCACCTGGGCCATGGCCGGGCGCAATGCCGACAAGCTCGCCGCCGTGCGCGACGAGATCGGCGCGCCGGTGGACACGCCGCTGGTCGTCGCGGATGCGATCGACCCGGCCAGCCTCGACGCCATGGCCGCGCGGGCGCGCTGCATCATCAGCACCGTCGGTCCCTACCAGCTCTACGGCGGTGACCTCGTGGCCGCCTGCGTAAAGCAGGGCACGGACTACGTCGACCTCTGCGGCGAGCCGCTGTGGATGCGCGATATGATTGCCACCCACCAGGAGGCCGCAAAGGCGAGCGGTGCCCGCATCGTCTTCAGCTGCGGCTTCGACTCCATCCCCTTCGACCTCGGCGTGCTCTACCTGCAGGACGCCGCCCGCGAGAAGTTCGGCGCCGCCTGCCCGCGGGTGCGCGGTCGCGTGCGCGCCATGAACGGCGAGTTCTCCGGCGGCACGGCGGCGTCCCTGGGAGCGACCATGGAGTGCATCAAGGGTGAGCCGGACCTGCTGCAGGCGCTGGTGGATCCCTTCTGCCTGGCCGGGGGCTTCCGCGGCCCCGAGCAGCCGGCGGACAACAAGCCCTACGAGGACGAGCTGCTCGGCCAGTGGGTGACGCCCTTCATCATGGCGACCATCAACAGCAAGAACATCCACCGCTCCAACGCCCTCATGGGTCACCCCTACGGCGAGGACTTCCGCTACGACGAGATGATGCTCACGGGCCCCGGCGAGCAGGGGAAAGCCGCCGCCGAATACGTCGCCAAGGCCGACCCCCTCGGTGGCGATGACGCACCGAAGCCCGGCGAGGGCCCGTCGAAGGAGGCGCGCGAGGCCGGCAACTACGACGTGCTCTTCGTCGGCACCAGCGCAAACGGCGAGGAAATCCGCGCCGCCGTCAGCGGCGACATGGACCCGGGCTACGGCTCCACCTCGAAGATGATCAGCGAAAGTGCCGTCTGCCTGGTCACCGCCTGCGATGACCTGCCCGGCGGCATCTATACGCCGGCACCGGCGCTCGGGCAGAAGCTCATCGAGCGGCTGCAGGCGCACGCGGGCCTGACCTTCACCCTCGAATGATGCCGTCGCCGGAGTGACCATGCGCGCGTTGCCTGCCGTTCACACACTCGCCGGGCTCCTGCTCTGGGGCCTGGCGCACCTTGCCGTCGCCGAACCGGGCGGCCTGGTCGTGTCGACCGTGGACGCCGCCTCGGGCCGGCCGCTTGCCGGCGTGCGCGTGGAGGCCACGGACCGCGATGGCCGCTCGCAGGCGGCTGTGACCGACGCCGGTGGGGAAGCGCGCTTCGATGCGCTGGAAGAAGGCTTCTACCGGGTGGCCGCGGAGGCCGAGGGCCGCAGGCGCACCGAGGAGCCCGTATTCCGGGTGCTCGGGCGCCGGGTGGCAACGCTCGAGCTGCAGCTGCCGGCGGTCGAAGTGGCGGCGGCGACGGCGCTGGTGGAGGTGCGCGTGGTGGCGCGGGCGCGGCAGG
>CAJWWA010000281.1 GCA_913048495.1 uncultured Halieaceae bacterium | reverse complement strand
CCCAGGTGGAGCATCCCCGCCGAGTCGCCCGCCACGAGGGTGTCGGTCACGGTGTCGGCGCCGAGCACGGCGACCGCTAGCAGCGCGGCGACACCGGCGCGCTGTTCGCCGTGCCGCCAGGCCCCCCACAGGCCCGCCGCGACCGCGAGCAGGAGCAGCGGTGCCAGGGCGACCCAGGCGGCGCGGGTCTGGGACAGGATCACGCCCTCGAGGAGGAGGGCCGCCAGGAGCAGCAGCGCCCCGATCACGGCCCGGCGATAGCGGCGCGGCGCGAGCCGGGCCAGGCGCGGCGCGAAGACCAGCGTGCCGATGAGCAGCGTGCCGGCGTAGTAGGCGAAGGAAATCGGCTCCAGCCCGAGCCCCAGGCGGGCCTCCCACCACGGGCCGTCGAGGTCGGAAAGCTCACCGAGGAAGGCGAGGCGGACGAGGAGGAAGCCCGCCGCGGCGAGCGCCCAGACCTTGAGTACCCGGCCCTCGTCGCCGCGCAGGTACCAGGCGACGGGCACCAGGCCGGCGTAGTAGGCCACCCGCGCCGCGTGCTTGACCTGCTGCTGCCAGGCTTCCGGTTCGCCCAGGGCGGCCACCGGCGCGTAAACGAGGGCGTAGCCGGCGATCGCCAGCAGGACCCAGGTCAGCGGATCCCGGCGGAGCTGCGGCCAGCAGGCCGCCCGGTCTGCCCACAGGGCCCAGAGCATGAGCAGGCAGCCGACCACGGCGAGGGGACGCAGGGACCAGGCCGAGAAAGCGAACAGGTACAGGCCCGCCGTCCCGACGGCGTCCCGCTGCTCCGTAGCGCCTGCTGACGGCATCGGCGACACTAGCGGAAAATCCCCCGGCGGTAGAGGCGCCAGAAAAACCCCCAGCTGAACAGCAGCGGGTGCCGGCGCACCCGGGGCGGCACCTCGATGCGCTCACCGGAGTGACGCTCGAGCTTCCAGGCGATGTAGTCGAGCCCCCCGGTGAAGGTGAACAGGGCCTTCACCAGCCGCGCCACGGACAGCGCCTTGCCCTGGACGCGGCGCAGGCCCCAGGCGAAGGGCGCCAGGCGCCGCCGGCCCGGGGCCACGCTCGCCCGGTAGCGGCAGCGCCCGCCGCTGCCGCTGAGCTCGAGGCCGTGCGGCAACCCGGCGGCGACGAGCCGGGTCACAGTCTCGTAGAAGGGCAGGGCGGCGCTGACCAGTTCCCGCGCGCGGCCCGGGCGCTCGGTGCGCAGCTCGGTGCCGTAGCTCAGCGCCAGGGCCTGCTCCCAGAGCCCGCCGAGGCTGCCGCTCGCGGGTAGCGCCGGCAGGGCGCGACCGAGCAGCGTGGCCGCCGCCTCGCGGAAGGCCTCGGTCACCGCCGCCGTCGTGTCCGCGTCGCGGGCGTAGACGATGCGCACCGGCTGGCTGAAGCGGCCCCAGAGATAGGACTGGTACCAGCGCCGGCTGCAACCGTGGCGGAAGTCGTCGAGGGACACGACCGTGACCTTGCTGCGCAGTATCCGGCCATCCAGCTCGCACTGGGCGTAGAACACGTTGGGCGGCAGCACCCGGTTCGCCAGCGCCAGCCAGCCCCGGCCGTAGGCGCCGCGGTAGCTGTCGACGACGAGGTAGAGATCCACCAGCCCGTCGAAGAGGTCGCCGCTGCGCAGGCAGGAACCGTAGAGCAGCACGGCCCGCACGGCGCCCCGGTGGCTGCCGCGCAGTTGCTCGATGAGCGCCGCGAGCGCGGGCTCCGTGGCCGGCGACGGGCCGGCGACTTCCGGCCAGGCGCTCACGGTCGCAGGAAGACGAGCGGCGGGCTCGCGGTCAGCCGGGCGCGCTGCGCCACCGTGAGCAGTTCGCCGTCCAGGTTGAGCTCGCCGGCCAGCGCCAGCTCCAGCTCCCGCGCATTGTGACTGCGGTAGTGCCCCCCGGCCCGCGCCCGGCGCGAGGGCCGGCCGGCGATGATGGACAGGAAGGTCGGCAGGAAGCGCGGCGCGTGCTGCTCGATGAGGGTCACGCGCAGGGGGCCGGCGCCGGTTCCCCAGAACGGCCGCATGCCGAAGGCGAGGCGGTCGAGGGTGGAAACGGCGAGGATCAGGGTGTCGGCTGCGCCGGCGGCGTGCCCGTCGAGGCTGAGGCCGAGCCGGGTCGGTGCGGTGAAGGCCTCCTCACCGCGTACCACGCCCCAGGCGGTGCGCAGGGTGCCGAGAAACAGGCTGAAGTCGTCCCGCAGGCCCCGGGCGTGGATCTCCCGGTGGGCGTACTCGGTGCCGTGGACCACGGCGCCGGCGCCGAGGAACATGCCGTAGTGGGGCGTGGCGTCGTCGTCCAGGGTGACGCGCATGAGGTGGCGCACCAGCCGCTCTGCGGGACGGGACCGGTCCTCGGCCCAGCGCCGGAAGCGGCCGACAGCGCGGCGGAGGCTGCCGCGGACGCCGACGTCGCCGGCGTTCATGTTCGCGGTGCCGGCGGGCAGCAGCGTCACCAGCGGCTGGCGCGCAAAGGGTTCGTGTTCCAGCAGCTGGCCGAGGATGTTCGAGGCGGTGCCGTCGCCGCCGTTGATCACCAGCAGGCCGACGCCGGCATCGGCGAACTCCCGGAGCACGGCCGGCACGTCGGCGGCACGCTCCGTCACCCGGTGCAGGGCGCCCGGGCAGCGATCCAGTTCCCGTCGCAGGGTTGGGAAATGGTCCCGGTTGTGGCCGCTGGCGGGGTTGCTGATGATGCCGATCCCCGCGCCGGCGCCCCTCATGGTGTGGTGGCGGCCGGCGCCGCCTTCGCCGGTGCCGGCCGCGAGTGCGCCTCGACCAGGTTGAGCTCCGCGCCGCCGATGCGCGGCGCCTCGCCGCGGATACGCAGCGGCAGGCCCGTGGTCCCGTCGACGAGGAACTCCATGTCCCCGGAAAGCCCCATGAGCTCGAAGTCCTGCCCTTCCGGGTTGCCGGCGAGGGGCTCGGCGCGCAGCTTGAGGACGCGGGTGCCGCGGCGGCCCTCGACGCGGCCCTCGTCGAGGCGGAAATCGGCCTCAATGGTCTCATTGCCGCCGGGGCTGGCAACGAGCCGGTAGAAGTTGAGGTCCGTGTGTACGAGGTAGTCGCCGGCGCGGCCCGGGTCGTCGAGAAGCCCGGGCAGCAGCAGGAACAGCGCGTGCGGGGTGATGATGGTCCGGCCCTCGGCGGCGGCGGGCAGGTCGATGCGGGTCACGCCGGAGGAGACCCAGCCGCCATCGCCGGCGCTGAGGGCCGTGCGACCATCGCTCGCGGCGCTGCCGTCAGCCGGCTCGCGGCGCTCGCGGAGAATGCTGTCGCCGAGATAGCGGTGGGTCTTCAGGCGCTGATCCCGGCCGCGGCTCAGGCGCCAGCGGGCGAGGCTCGCCGCGTCGGCGGGGGCGAGGTCGACGACGATGGACTCGATGGAGCTGCCGACGGTGTTCTGGATCTCCAGGCGGACGAAAGGCTCGGTTCCGCTCTCCGGGAACAGCGGCGCCACGCCCTTCTTCAGGTTCAGTTCGCCTCGCGCCGTCGCCCAGAAATTGCGCTGTTCGAACACGAGCTGCTGCCAGGGCGGCAGCTCGAACGCCGGCACGGCCGGGGCCATAAAGGCCGCCAGCAGGCAGAGCAGGGCCGGCAGGAGTCGGGGCATGCGCAGGGTCACTGTTGTCGACACGGCCGCCGAAATTACCACAGAGCGCGGCATATCGCTGCCGGTGAACCTGCCCCGGGGCCCCGGGAGTGCAATAATGCCCGCATTTCTTCTTGCCGGGGCATGCATGGACGTCAGGGTGAGACTCTGCCGGGCGGGCGAGCTGGATGCGGCGCTGGCCCGCCGCTACTACGCGCTGCTCGACAGCGCCGACCGCGAACGGGTGGACCGGCTGCCCCCCGGGCGGCGGGCGCCGATGCTGCTGGCCCGGGGCCTCCTGCGTATCGAGCTCGCCCGCGCCCTCGGCACCGCGCCGGGCGCGCTGCGCTTCGAGCGCGGGCCCAGTGGCAAGCCGTCCGTGGCCGGGGAGCCCCAGCTCCGCTTCAACCTGAGCCACGCGGGCGACTGGGCGGCGCTGGCCTGGCTGGTGCACCCGGCACCGACGCCGGCGGTCGACCTCGGTGTCGACCTCGAGTGCGCGCAGTCGCTGCGCAACCTGGTGCGCCTGGCCACGCGCTGTTTCGGCGAGGCCGAGGGGGCGCTGGTCGCAGCCCTGCCGGCGCCCGAGGCGGCCGCGCGCTTCCGCGACCGCTGGACCCTCGCCGAGGCCTGGGTCAAGGCGCGCGGCGGCAGCCTCGCGCGGGTGCTGGGATCCCCCGCGCTGCCGCAGCCGCCGGTCGATGCGCGCGCTGGCAGCCGGCCGGCGGCGGAGGGGCAGGTGCCGGCGAGCTGGCAGCTGCTCACGCCGGCGCCGGAGCTCACCCTGGCGCTCTGGCTCGAGGGGGCCGGCAGCCTGCGCCCGCGGCTGTCGCGGGGGCTGCCGCTGCGGCCATGGCGCCC
>CAJWWA010000280.1 GCA_913048495.1 uncultured Halieaceae bacterium | reverse complement strand
GGGCGGACCGGGGGTCCGCCTCGCGGCGGACTGAGCCGCCGGCGGGCCGTTCCCGGCCGGATCAGTCGTCGCCGAGAAGGTCCAGGCTGCTGCCAATGCGGCTGCGCAGCTGCTGGCGGGTGAGGACTTTCTTCTGCGCCGACTCGGGCAGTTCGGTAAACAGGATGAAGCCCTTCTCCACGAGCAGGTCGACCACGTCCTCGATGACCCGCACGAGCTCGAGATCCGAACTGGCAAGTTGCCGGCTCTCGCTGCCCTCACTGCCGAACAGGCGATCAACGAAACCGGACGCCAGCAGCTCGGCTTCGCTGATCTCTTCGACGCAGTCGCCCTCCGCCCCGTGGCTGGCGGCGACGATCGCGCCCTCGGCATTGCGCTTGACGAATGGCATGGGCATCCCCTCGCGGTCGAGGCAATGATGCACCGCCGGCGCGGCCCGGGCAAGGGCGCGGCGATGATAGACTCTGCGCCTGACCGACACGCCCGGGAGAAACCCCACACCATGACCAGCGCCCCCGGCGACCCCGCCAGCAAGGTGCTCTGCGAGCGGGTGACAACGCTGCGCCAGAAACACCGCTTCACCCTCGAGCAACTCGCGGCCGCCTCGGGGGTCAGCCGGTCCATGCTAAGCCAGATCGAGCGCGGCCGGGCGAACCCAACGCTCGCGGTGACCTACCGCATCGCCCAGGCCTTCGGCATCAGCATCGGCGAGCTCGTCGACGACCCGGATGCCAGCGCGAGCATCGAGCGGATCCGCGGCGATGACCCGGGCATGCTCTTCCGCGGCGACGACGAGTGCAGCATCCGCACGCTGTCGCCGCTGCACCAGGAAAAGTCCGTGGAGTTCTACGAGATCGTGCTGCAGCCCGGTGCCCGGCTGGCCAGCGGTGCGCACTACGAGGGCACGCGGGAGCTGTTCACGGTGGCGAGCGGCAGCGCGGAAGTCAGTGCCGGGAGCGACCACTGCCCCCTCGCGGCCGGCGACACGGCCCACTACCGCGCTGACGTCGACCACGTCATCGCCAACAGCGGCGCGGAGCCACTGCGCGGCTACCTCGTGGTGACCTATACCGGCTGAGGCGTCGACCGGGCGACAGGCGCGGACGCCGGCTGCGCCGCCGGCAGGCGCCGCAGGCCGTGGGCCAGGAACAGCGCGCAGGACAGCAGCAGCACTGCTCCGCCCTGGTGAGCCGCCGCCAGCGGTACCGGCACGTGCTTGAGCAGCGTGCTGATACCGAGGACGACCTGCAGCGCCAGTGCAGCGAGCAGCAGCCAGGCACCGCCGCGTACCCGGGGGGCCTGCTCCCGCCGCAGCACCGCGACGACCAGGGCGAGCACGAGCAGCGTCAGCAGGTAGGCGAAGATGCGGTGGTTGAACTGGATCGTGACCACGTCCTCGAAGGCGGCGAGCCAGGCGGGATCGGTGCGGTACAGCCCCTCCGGTATGAAGGTCGGCCCCATGAGCGGCCAGGTGTTGTAAGAGAAGCCGGCGTTGGTGCCGGCGACGAAGCCGCCGGACAGCATCATCAGGTAGACGAGCGGCACCATGCCGAGAGCCCAGGGCGCCAGCCGCGAGCGGCCCGCGCCGCCCGGGGGGGCCAGCAGGTCCAGCACCAGCCAGAGCATGAAGCCGTAGATCGCCACCGCGAGACCCAGGTGCGCCGTGAGCCGGTACTGGCTCACGTCCGGCCGGTCCACGAGCCCCGACTGCACCATGTACCAGCCGAGGAAGCCCTGGCAGCCGCCGAGCACGAACAGGAGCAGGAGTTTCGGCATGAGCCCGGGGCGGATGCGCCGGCGCACGGCAAAGTAGACGAGGGGAATGAAGAACAGCAGGCCGATCAGGCGGCCGAGCACCCGGTGCAGGTACTCGTACATGAAGATGACCTTGAACTCGTGCAGGGTCATGCCCTGGTTGACCAGCCGGTACTCCGGGTACTGCCGGTACTTGTCGAAGACGGCCTGCCACTCGACCTCGGAGAGGGGCGGCACAATCCCCATGAGCGGGCGCCACTCCACCATGGAGAGGCCGGACTCGGTCAGCCGGGTGACGCCGCCGAGCAGGATCATACCGAAGATGACCGTGGCACAGGCGGCGAGCCAGAGGCCCACCTGGCGATCGTAGCGGGGCGTGTAGGCGGCGGCGGTGCTCATGCTCTCGGCGTGCTCATGCTTTCGGTGACGGTACCTGCGGGGGCCGCAATGATAGCGGAAAATGCCGCCCGTCACCGTCCCCGCCCGCCATCGCGGGCGCGGTTTCGACCCTGCTTTCAGTCGGCGAGTTCCGGCCGGTCCCGGAACGCCGCCAGGGACCCGGGGTTGGCGAGGGCGTCCGTGTTCTTCACCGGCTCGCCGTGCACCGCGCTGCGTACCGCCAGTTCCGCCAGCTTGCCGCTGATCGTGCGCGGAATGTCCGGCACCGCCAGGATCTTTGCCGGCACGTGTCGCGGGGTTGCGTTGTCGCGGATC
Organism: uncultured Halieaceae bacterium; assembly: GCA_913048495.1. Classification (GTDB taxonomy): domain Bacteria; phylum Pseudomonadota; class Gammaproteobacteria; order Pseudomonadales; family Halieaceae; genus Pseudohaliea. The sequence continues at coordinate 1,986 of CAJWWA010000280.1, read as the reverse complement.
ACGGTGCGGATGCGCGCGGCCAGCGCCTCGTCGAGCTCGACCCCCGGCCGCAGCACCACGAACAGCACCACGCGCACATCGTCGTCCCGGCGCTGGCCGATGACCACGCTCTCGAGCACCTCCTCCACGCGCTCCACCTGGCGGTAGATCTCGGCGGTGCCGATGCGCACACCGCCGGGGTTCAGCACCGCATCGGAGCGGCCGTGGATGATGAAGCCACCGTGCGCGGTCACCTCGGCGTAGTCGCCGTGGGCCCAGACCCCGGGCCAGCGGTCAAAGTAGGCTGCGCGGAAGCGGTCGCCGTCCGGGTCGTTCCATAAGCCGAGGGGACAGCACGGGAAGGGCCGGGTGCAGACCAGTTCGCCCTTCTCCTCCGTGACCGCCTCGCCCGCCTCGTTCCAGACCGCCACCGCCATGCCCAGCCCCGCGGCCTGGATCTCGCCGCGGTAGACCGGCAGCACGGGGCAGCCGCCCACAAAGCAGGACACGATATCGGTCCCCCCGGAAATGGATGACAGGCAGAGGTCCGCCTTGAAATCGCGGTAGACGTAGTCGTACTGCTCCGGCGACAGCGGCGAACCCGTGGACAGCATCGTACGCAGCGAGCCGAGATCGTGGCTTTCCCGCGGCCGGTGGCCCGCCTTCTCCAGTGCCGCGATGTACTTCGCGCTGGTTCCGAACACGGTGATGCCCTCGCGGTCGATGGCGTCGAGGAGCATGCGCCCGTCGGCGGCGAAGGGGGAACCGTCGTACAGCACCAGCGTCGCGCCGCTGGCGAGGCCCGAGACCAGCCAGTTCCACATCATCCAGCCGCAGGTGGTGAAGTAGAAGAACACGTCCCCCTCGCCGAGGTCCGTGTGCAGCTGGTGCTCCTTGAGGTGCTGCAGCAGGGTGCCGCCAGCGCCGTGCACGATGCACTTGGGTACGCCGGTCGTCCCGGACGAGTACAGCGCGAAGAGGGGATGGTCGAAGGGCAGGCGCTCGAAGGCGATGGCGCCGGCCGCGGGCTCGCGGAACGACGTCCAGCGCTTGGCGGCGGGCACCACCGCGGCCGGGTTGTCGACGCCGAGCACGGGCACCACCACCAGCTGCTCGATGCCGTCGATGGCTGCGGCAATCTCGGCCACCCGCGGCAGGCAGTCGATGGTCTTGCCGTTGTAGTAGTAGCCGTCCGCCGCAAAGAGCACCTTCGGGCGCACCTGGCCGAAGCGGTCGAGGACGCCGTTGACGCCGAAATCCGGCGAGCAGGAGGTCCAGAGCGCACCGAGGCTCGCGGCGGCGAGCATGGCGATGACGGCCTCGGGCACGTTGGGCAGGAAGCCGGCCACCCGGTCCCCCGGGCCCACACCGACAGCGCGGAGCGCGGCGGCCACGGCCGCGACCTCGGCGTAGAGCTCGTCCCGGGAGAGTACGTGCCGCTCGCCGTTTTCGAGCAGCGAGACAATGGCCGCCTGCGGGCCACGGTGACGCAGCAGGTTCTCGGCGAAGTTCAGCTGCGCGTCGGGAAACCAGCGCGCCCCGGGGAAGCGGTCGCCGTCGACCAGCACCGTGTCGCCCGCATCGCCGATCACGCCGGCGAAGTCCCAGACCGCCCGCCAGAACGCCTCCGGCGAAGTCACGGACCAGCGGTGCAGGGCGTGGTAGTCCCCCGTGACCCCGGCGCCAGCGGTCGCCTCCACCGACGAGGCAAAGGCGGTGAGCCGGGTACGGGCAATGCGCGCCGCGTCAGGTGTCCAGAGTGGCTCGGTCATTGTTCAGGTTCCTTCTGCGCCAGGTCGTCGCTTGGCTCGTCAGCGAAGTCATTACCCGGGTCATTGCCCAGGTCGTTACCCAGATCGTTGCCTGAGCAGCCAGCTAAATCGTTGCTTCTGCAACTATCTTGCCAAGGGTCGCACAACGGGACGGGGGCCGCCAGCCGCGTTGGCCGGCGGTGTTAGCCCAAAGCAGTAATGTCCCCTTTGCCCAATTTTAAAATGTCCCCTTTTT
>CAJWWA010000279.1 GCA_913048495.1 uncultured Halieaceae bacterium | reverse complement strand
CGGCGCCTTCGTCACCATCACGCGGCGCGACGGCGCTCCCGTCGCCGCGCGCCTTGCGCCGATGGTGCTCGCCGCAGCCGGCGGCAAGGACGATCGCGACGCCGAAGGGCTGGCGCTTTACAACGGCCTCGCGCTGGTCAGCTTCGAGCACCGGCACCGGATCCTCGCCTTTGACCTCGACGGCTGCGGCGCTGCGGCACAGGGCGAAACGGTTGCGGCCTTCGGCGACGCGGTGCGCGGCCTGTCGCGGCCGCTCGCGGCAAACGGCGGTGCCGAGGGACTGGCGCTCGCACCCGGCGGCGAGCTCATCCTGGCGCTGGAGACAGAGGACGGCGGGCTGCCGCTGGCAAGGCTCGCGGAAGACGGCACCGCCGCCGCCAGCGCGCGTATCGCGCCCCGGGGCCGGCCGGTGCTTACAGGCCTCGACGCCACGGCCACGACGCTCTACGCCGTGCTCCGGGACTACCAGCCGGGCATCGGCAACCACATCGAGGTAGTAGCCCTGCCCCTCGGACCCGACGGGCCCGAGGCGCGCGCGCTGCGCCGGGTCCTGCGCCTTGCGCCGCGCCACGGCACGGACAACTTCGAGGGGATCGCGCTGGCCCCCCTGGGCGGCGGTGCCTTTCGCCTCTGGCTGGTCGCCGACGACAACTTCTCACGCCGGCAGCGGACGCTGCTTTACGCCTTCGACTTGAAGGGCAGCCCTCAACCCCCGCCGTAGGCCGCCAGGTCCTCGCGCAGCCGGGCGCGCGCCGCCGACGACAGGAAGCTCGCGTCGATGGCATTGTCGAGCAGGCGCCGGGCCGTGGGGATGTCGAGGCCGAGCTCACGATGGAGAGCGAGGAAGTTCTCCGTGAGGTAACCGCCGAAGTAGGCCGGGTCATCGGAGTTCACGGTCACCGCCACCCCCGCGTCGAGGAGCTGCGGCAGCGTGTGATCCGCCAGGCGGTCAAAGACACAAAGCCGCACGTTGGAGAGGGGGCAGACGGTCAGGGGGATGCCTTCGCGGGCGAGGCGCTCGACCAGTGCCGGGTCTTCCACCGCCCGCACGCCGTGGTCGATGCGCTCGACGCCGAGCACGTCGAGGGCGTCGCCGACGAACGCGGCGGGGCCCTCCTCGCCGGCGTGGGCCGTGAGCCGGTAGCCGCGTTCCCGGGCGGCGGCGTAGAGCCGGGCGAAGTCCGCCGGGGGATGATCACGCTCGGCGCTGGCGAGACCGATAGCGGCGAAGTGCTCGCGCCAGGGCTCGGCGGCCTCGAGCTGCGCCAGGGCCTCGGCCTCCGGCAGGTGGCGCAGGAAGCTGAGAATCAGCGCCACCGACTGCCCCCAGCCCCGGCCCGCATCCTCGATCGCCGCGCTGAAGCCGGCCATGACCGTGTCGAGGGTCACCCCCTGCGGCGCGTAGGTCTGCGGCTCGACCATGATCTCCGCGTGGACGATGCGCTCGCTGCGGCACACGGCGAGGTAGTCACCCATGAGGTGGTAGAAGTCCTCTTCGGTGCGCAGCACGGAGGCGCCGTGGTAGTACAGGTCGAGGAAACTCTGCAGGTCCGTGAAGGCGCAGGCCGCCTCCACGTCGGCCTCGCTCCGGTAGGGCAGCGCGACGCCGTTCTTTTCCGCGAGCGCCAGCAGGCGCCGGGGCTGCAGCGAACCGTCGATGTGCAGGTGCAGTTCGCATTTCGGGGCGCCGCGGATCCAGCGCTCGAAGTCATCACTCACGGGGGGTCTCCTCGCCGGTCATCAAGGCGCCCGATAATGGCCCCTGGCCCGCCGCGACGCAACGCGGCCGTGCTAACGTAGGTGTTTTTCCGCGGAGACCGAGCGTGCAGAAACGCGAACCCGACCCCCTCTGGCTCGCCGAGCCGGCCGCGTGCTGGACCGGCTCCGGTGCCGATGCCGGTGGCGGCATCGTCATCGCCGGCAATCGCATTGTCGAGCTGGTCCCCTCGGGCGCCGCGCCGCGTACCCCGGGGGCGCGGCGCGAGTCCATCGCCGGCCTCGTGCTGCTGCCCGGGCTGATCAACTGCCACCACCACTTCTACCAGACCCTGACCCGTGCCTTTCCCGCGGCGCAGGACAAGGAGCTCTTCGCGTGGCTGCAGGCGCTCTACCCGGTCTGGGCCGGGATCGACGGCGAGGCCGTCACCGTTTCGACGGAGCTGGCGCTCTGTGAGCTGCTGCTCTCGGGGTGCACCGCGGCCGTGGACCATCACTACCTGTTCTCCGCCAGCACCGGCGATGCCATCGACCGGCAGGTCGAGGCCGCCGCGGCGCTCGGCGCGCGGGTCGTGCTTACCCGCGGCTCCATGAGCCTCGGCGCCTCCCGCGGCGGCCTGCCCCCGGACAGCGTGGTGCAGGACGAGGACGCCATCGTCGCCGACTGCGAGCGGCTCCTCGCGCGCTACCACGACCCGGCGGACGACGCGCTCTGCCAGGTCGCCCTTGCGCCCTGCTCGCCCTTTTCCGTTTCCGGCGAGCTGATGGCGGCCGTCGCCACCCTGGCGTCGGAGCGCGGCGCGCTGCTGCACACGCACCTCGGCGAAACCGAGGACGAGAATGCCTTCTGCCTCGAGCACTACGGCAAGCGCCCGGTGGATGTTCTCGAGGAGGCGGGCTGGCTGCGCCCCGGGACCTGGCTGGCCCACGGCATCCATTTCACCGACGAGGAAATCGCCCGCCTCGGCGCGGCGGGCGTGGCCGTGAGCCACTGCCCCTCCTCCAATCTCTTCCTCGGCTCCGGGCTCTGCCCGGTGCTCGACCTCGAGGCCGCCGGTTGCCCCGTGGGGCTGGGCGTCGATGGCTCGGCGTCCAACGACCACTCCAACCTCATGGAGGAGGTGCGCCAGGCGCTGCTGGTGCAGCGGCTGCGCTACGGCAGCGCGGCCGTCGCCGCAACGGACGCCCTGCGCTGGGCCACCGGCGGCGGTGCAGCGCTGCTCGAGCGCCCGGCCCTCGGCCGGCTGGAGGAAGGCGCGCTGGCGGATCTCGCCCTCTTCGACCCCGCCGAGGACCTGCGTTTCTCCGGCGCGGGCGACCTCATCGCAGCGCTGGTCACCAGCGGCGCCCGGCGGGCCCGGCATGTCATGGTCGACGGCCGCTGGCGGGTCCGCGACTACGCGGTGGAAGGGGTGGACCTCGACGCCCTGCGCGCGCAGCACGCAGCCTGCGCGCGGCGACTGCAGCAGGGCTGATACACCGACGCGCGCCCGCCGATTGCGTTTCCGCGCCTCGAACGCCATGATTGAAAAAAATACAGCAATTTCAGGCGTTATCCGTGTCACCTGATGCCAACCAGACCCCCGAGCAGCTTGCCCGGGACCAGATCGATAAACGGCTGCACGCGGCCGGCTGGCGGGTACAGGACAAGAACGCACTCGACTTCAACGCCGGCCTCGGCGTGGCCGTCCGCGAGTACCAGACGGACATCGGGCCTGCCGACTACGTGCTCTTCGTCGACCGGCAAGCGGTCGGTGTGGTCGAAGCCAAACCCGACAGGTGGGGCGGGCACCTGACCTCGGTCGAGGAGCAATCCCAGGGCTACGCCAACGCGAAGCTGAAATGGGTGGCCAACGCCGAGCCGCTCCCGTTCGTCTATGAGAGCACAGGCCAGGTCACCCGCTTCACCAACGGCCGCGACCCGCAGCCGCGATCACGCGAGCTTTTCACCTTCCACCGCCCCGAGACCCTGAAAGCCTGGGCGCAGGCTCAACAGAGCCTGCGTGCTGGCATCGCGGCGCTGCCGGCGCTCAACCCGGAGGGCCTTCGCGACTGCCAGATCGCTGCGATCACGAACCTTGAAACCTCGCTCAAGGCCGACAAGCCCCGCGCCCTCGTGCAGATGGCCACCGGGTCGGGCAAGACTTTCACGGCAATCACGCAGGTCTACCGGCTGCTGAAACACGCCGGTGCGCGGCGCATCCTGTTCCTCGTCGACACCCGGAACCTGGGCGAGCAGGCCGAACAGGAGTTCATGGCTTATATTCCCAACGACGACAACCGCAAGTTCACCGAACTCTACAATGTCCAGCGCCTCACCTCGCCCGCCATCGCAGGCGACAGCCAGGTCGTCATCTCGACGATCCAGCGCATGTACGCCACGCTCAAGGGGGAGCAACTGAACGAAGGCGCCGAGGACGAAAACCCGGCCGAGCAGCCCTGGCGGCGCAGGGAACCGCTCCCCGTCGTCTACAGCGCAAGGCTGCCGCCGGAATACTTCGACGTCGTCGTCATCGATGAGTGTCACCGCTCGATCTACAACCTCTGGCGTCAGGTCATCGAATATTTTGATGCCTACCTGATCGGCCTGACGGCCACCCCCGACAACCGCACCTACGGCTTCTTCCAGAAGAACGTCGTCAGCGAGTACACGCATGAAAGAGCCGTCGCCGACAAGGTCAACGTGGGCAACGAGGTCTACCTGATCGAGACCGAGATCACGCAGGGCGGCGACACGCTGAAGGCCGAGCAATTGGTCGAGAAGCGCGAACGGGAAACCCGCGCCCG